>JALOMD010000590.1 GCA_025455595.1 Cytophagales bacterium
TTGGGCAGCCTCGTCAACGAAGCCGTCGCCCTCAAGCAGAATCCTTTCGCACACAAGCATTTGGGCCAAAACCGCACCATCGGTTTGCTTTTTTTCAACGCCAGCCTGCGCACCCGCCTCAGCACGCAGCGGGCCGCCCAAAATCTCGGCATGGACGTGATGGTGATGAACGTGACACAGGACAGTTGGGGGCTGGAGATGGCCGACGGCGTGGTGATGAACGGCGACAAAGCCGAACACGTGAAGGAAGCTGCCGCCGTGATTGCTCAGTACTGCGAGGTGATTGCCGTGCGTTCGTTCGCCGATTTGAAAGACCGCGACGTTGATTATCAGGAGATTGTCATCAACAAATTTCGCCAATACGCGGGCGTGCCCATCGTGAACCTCGAATCGGCCACGCGGCATCCGTTGCAGTCGCTGGCCGACTGCATCACCATTGCCGAACACAAGACCAAGCCCCGTCCCAAGGTGGTGCTCACGTGGGTGCCGCATTTCAAGGCGTTGCCGCAGGCGGTGGCAAACTCGTTCTGCGAGTGGATGCGGGCCAGCGACGTGGATTTTGTCGTCACTCATCCCGAAGGCTACGAACTGGCCCCACAGTTTGTGGGCGACGCACCCGTGACGCACAAGCAGGACGAAGCCTTGGCCGGAGCCGATTTTGTGTACGCCAAAAACTGGTCGTCGTACCAAGACTACGGCAAAGTGCTGACACAAGACCCGTCGTGGATGATTACCGCCGACAAAATGCGCCTGACCGACAACGGCAAGTTCATGCATTGCCTGCCCGTGCGCCGCAACCTGAAAGTGACCGACGAGGTGCTGGACGGCCCGCAGTCCATCGTCGTTCAACAGGCCGCCAACCGCGTCTGGTCGGCGCAAGCGGTGTTGAAACGGATACTTTCTTAAAGCAGAATTGTAGCACATGCTTTAGCCTGTGCGAAACCCGAAGGGTTTCTTCTACGCGACACCAAAAGGCGTTTTAGCCGTTTTTTGCCCAAAACGCCTGTCGTCAAGTCTTGCAAAAACCGGTTTGCATGGTGCTGCCCGTACCGTTCACTGTCTTTGTTCTTCTTCGCGGTCTTTGCGAAAACCTTCGCGCCTTTGCGTGAAAAAACAATTGCACGCAAAGGCGCAAAGAGAAAACGCAAAGGGCGTGAAGATGAAATATAGGAACAACCTGAATAAAAGGTAAAACTTACGACTTACCACTCATCACTTACGACTTTACACCCACACATGATTTCCGTAGTAAAAATCGGCGGCAACGTCATTGATAATCCGGCGGCAACCCGGCGGTTTTTGAACGATTTTGCTTCGCTTGGGGACGACAAAATCCTTGTCCACGGCGGCGGGAAAGTGGCCACCCAAACCGCCGAGAAACTCGGTATTGCCACCCGAATGACCGAAGGCCGCCGCATTACTGACGGCCCGATGCTCGACGTGGTGACGATGGTCTATGGCGGATTAGTGAACAAGCAAGTAGTGGCGCAACTCCAGGCTTTCGGCTGCAACGCTCTTGGCCTCACCGGTGCCGATGCCTGCATCATCACTGCTACTAAACGACCCGTCCGTGAAATTGACTACGGCTTTGCCGGCGACATTACGCAGGTGGATGCCGCCCGGCTGCTGGCGTTCCTGAACACCGGCCTCACGCCTGTGCTGGCCCCGCTCACCGCCGATTTGCACGGTCAACTGCTCAACACCAACGCCGACACCATAGCCAGTGCCGCAGCCGTGGCTTTGGCCCGACAAGGTGCCGAAGTGCGCCTCATCTATTGCTTCGAGAAACCGGGCGTGCTGCTCAACCCGGACGACGACGGTTCGGTGATTGCAGAAATCAACCCCGCTTACTATGCCCAACTCAAGGCCGACGGCGTGGTGTCCAAAGGCATGATTCCGAAGTTGGACAACGCCTTCGCCGCCCTCGCCCAAGGCGTTGCCGAGGTACGCATCATCCACGCCGACAACATAACCACAGGCATCGGCACGCGGCTTACGAAGTGAAGAGGTGAGAACTGTGAAGTGAGTCTTCTTGGTGAGAGGCGTTTTGGGCGTTTTTTGCCCAAAATGCACAGAAATTATCCGTCATCGCGAGGCTCCACTGGCGCAAGCGTCCGCTTGTGCCGAAATATAGACCAGCGTCCGCTGGTCGCAAACCGATAGGTTTGCAAAAACCGTTGTCAACGTAAATAGGGAACAAAAAGCGTTTTGGGCAAAAAACGCTCAAAACACCTTTGACCAACTTCCTATCAAGATTACGCTTCGCCACATTGCCATCTTTTGCGAGCCGTTGGCTCGCGACCAGCGGACGCTGGTCTGTCTATCTGTCTATAAACACAAGCGGACGCTTGCGCCAGAGACCGGGATAATTCTATGCGTTTTGGGCAATTTTTGCCCAAAACGGTTCACTTGCGCTTCGGCTTGGTTCTGCCCGTCGGCTTGCGTGCTGGGCGACGGGCGTTCCCGCCTTTTGCAAAATTTCCGGTTTGTGCTTTTTTCGGGCGTTTCGGGCGATTTTTTTGCATTTTTTTCTCATGAAACGCCCCTTTGAAGGCCGGGTCTTCGCGGCGGCGCAGCGCGTCAATGTCGCGGTTCATGGCTTGTTCTTCGTCGGCGGGCGTGGGGAAAACTTCCGCCTCGGCAGGCAGCGGCTTTTGGGGAATTTTCATGCGAATGATTTCCTCGATTTTGGCAACATGGTGCGCCTCGGCGCGGTTCATAAACGTGATGGCCTCTCCCGTCCGAAAAGCCCGTCCCGTCCGCCCGATGCGATGTACGTAATCTTCGTATAGTATCGGCACATCAAAATTGACCACATGGCTAACTTCCTGAACGTCAATGCCCCGTGCGGCCACGTCGGTCGCCACCAACACCCGCACGTTGCCGTCTTTGAACGCTTCCATGGCGTTGGTGCGCGTGTTTTGGCCTTTGTTGGCGTGGATGACACGGATGGCATCGGCGGGCATTTTGCGGGTAAGGAAACGGTAGATGTTTTCGGCGGTTTGGCGGGTTCGCGTAAACACCATTACGCGGCTGTAGGCGGGGTCTTGGAGCAAATGTTCCAGAAAATGCGCCTTTGTTTTCAGGTTCGGCACCGGATAGACGGCCTGTTTCACCACATCGGGCGTGGAGGCTTGCGGGGCTGCTTCCACCCGAATCGGGAATTCCAGAAATTCCGCCGAAAGCCGCTCCACTTTATCAGGAAACGTGGCCGA
>JALOMD010000591.1 GCA_025455595.1 Cytophagales bacterium
GTTTTGGGCATTTTTTGGCTAAAACGCCTGGCTTTCATCGCACATTGTCATCAGAACCGGCATGGCACGCCAAGAGAACACATCGGGACTTACCGAAACACAAATCTCCCAATTTATCAGAGACGGCTATGTGCGCATTGACAACGCCTTTCCCCGCCGCCTTGCCACTATGGGTCGCAACCGAATGTGGCGCGACATTGACGCAAACCCGAACGATTCCTCCACTTGGACAAAACCAGTCGTAAGGCTGTTTGTCTATTCGCAGAAACCGTTTCGTGAAGCCGCCAATACGCCCGTTCTTCACAAAGCCTTTGACCAACTCGTGGGCCGAGGACGCTGGAAACCCCGTACTTCGTTGGGTACTTTCGTGGTTCGTTTTCCTGCCGATGAAATGCCGTCCGACACCGGTTGGCACGTGGATGCCAGTTTTCCCGGCCCTGAATTTGCGGGCGTTCCTAATGAACAGACGGATTTCAGCAAATGGCGTGTCAACATAAACTCACGCGGCCGGGCCTTGCTGATGCTGTTCCTTTTCTCGGACGTAAGCGAACACGATGCCCCTACGCGCATCAGGGTCGGCTCGCACCTTGACATGGCACGTCTGTTGGTGACAGCAGGCGAGGCAGGCATGGGGCGGGACTTGGATGTGCGGGTCAGCGAAGGTCGGCCCGAAGCGTTGGCTACCGGGAAAGCAGGCACAGTCTATTTGTGTCATCCGTTTTTAGTACACGCCGCCCAGTCGCATCACGGAACCACGCCGCGATTTCTCGCCCAGCCTGACTTGCCGCCCGCCGAGCCGTTTTCATTGAACCGTACAGACGATGACTATTCCCCCGTCGAAATCGCCATTCGTAACGCGATAGGCAAATAACGTGAATGATGGATGGGCGCAAACAAACGTTTTTTGCCACGCCGACACAAGAGGCATCCGGCTTACGGCGTTCATTATCCAAAATTGGTACTAATCCCAATGTGTCAAAAGCACTCTTCAGCGATTCGTGAGCGACACACCGGCCAGCACCAATGCGCCGCCGGCTATCGTGGACGCATCAATCCGTTCGCCGAGTAGCAGCACGGCCAGCATCACCGCAAACACCGGCACCAAGTTGCCAAACACCGCCGCTTTCGACGGCCCGATGGCCTGCACTCCTTCGTAAAACCAAATGAACCCGATTGCCGTGCTGAACACCGCCATGAACAAAACGGCCACCCAGCCAGTCCACTCTATGCGGGCGTGGGCGGCAAACATCCCCTCTGGCACGGCCAAGGCGGCCAACGTCGCAAAGCCCACCACCGCCGAGTATGTGGCCACCACCAGCGGCGACATTTCGCGCAGGGCCACCTTGCCAATCAGCGTATAGACGGCCCACGCAATCACGCAGCCGAAAATCAGCACATCGCCGATGCTGATGCCGCCGTTCAACACCTCCAGCGGCTTGCCGTGGGCAATCACCAGTACGGCCCCGGTCATGGAAAGCAAGATGCCCAACCACCGCAGCGGCTTGATTTGCTCCTTGAAAAACACCGCACTGAGCACACTGGTGACCACCGGCGTAATGGCGACAATCAACGAGGCGCGGCTGGCGGCAATTGTTTGCAAGCCGTTGAAAAAGAAGATGTTGTAAAAGAAAACGCCGGTCAGCCCCAAGGCAATCACCAGCAGCCATTGCCGTTGCGTGAGCGACGGCAGTTTTCTTTCGGCTCGGTAGAGGACAAACAGCAGGCAAACGGCCGCCACCAAGAACCGATACGCCGCCGCCGTGTACGGGCCGACTTGGGCCGTCATCAAAATCTTACCGGCAATGAAACCGCCGGCCCAAAAAAGTGAAACAAGAACGAGTTTGAGATAGGTCATAGGACGGCAAAGCCACCATTCGAAAATGTCTTGAGTCTTGGGTCTTTAGTCTTGGGTAAGAGTTGGAATACCAAACAGTCAGTTACGCAACACCAAGGCAATGGTTCAATCTCTTGCATCACGGTTCAAGGAAAAGGCCGTTTTGGGCAAAAATTGTCCAAAACGGCCTCTCACCGGCAAGAAGCTAAGACGTTACGCTTCGTCCGGGTTGATGCCCATCTGACGCAGTTTAGCGGCCAATGCTTCCGCCCGGGCTTTCTCGGCATCGGCCCGCAACCGTTCCTGTTCGGCACGTTCGTGTTCTTGTTCGGCACGTTCGTGTTCTTGTTCGGCACGTTCATTGGCTTGTTTGGCTTGCCGACGCACTTGCGAAAAGTTTTCAAATTTTTCGCCGTTCGGGTGGTAAAGCACCAAGCCATCTTCCTCCTGTGCGAACTGAATACCTAATATTCGGCTGAAATACGGGAAAGCCAAAGGTTCCACTTGCCGCAACGTGTCCTCGGCGCGGACATGGGCCTTCAACTCTTGGGTGTCGGGGTCAATCACGTAATATTCTTTCACGCCATAGAGCGAGTAGAAGTTCTTCTTCGCCAGCATTTCGGCAGGTGTGTTGGCATCCGAAAGCACTTCAAAGACCACTTGCGGGGCAATGTCGTGTTCACGCCACTGCCGGTACGACTTCCGGTCACCTTTCAAGGCACCCAGCACAACCATCACATCCGGCGCCATCACAATCTTCGGATTGCCTTCCACCGGATACCAAAACAAGTCGCCCGCCACAAAAACTGTCGGCTGGTCGGCGTACAGAGCTTCTATGTTCTCCTTGATGAGTGTGATCCAGTTGAACTGCTTGGTGTTGTCTGCCATGGGTTTACCGTCGGAGGAAGGATAAACGACCTCGGCATCTATCCATTTGACTGCCATACTGACTTGTGTTTGGTTTGAAACAAAGATAGCAAAAATGTCTTGGGTCTTTAGTCTTGGGTCTTTGGTGGAAGGTTTGGTTGTCAAACAATTGGCTACTGTCAATACAAGGCAACGATTCAATCCCTTGCCTTACGGTTCAAGGAAAAAGCCGTTTTAGGCAAATTTTGCCCAAAACACCTCCATAAAACAGAATTTTAGGCAACCTCTGTCACAATACAAACAATTGCTTTTCCATTGCTTATGGCTTTTTTTTCACTAACGACTAATGACTAACGACTTGGTACTTCTGTCTTCACTCCACCGGATTCACCAGCACATAATTACCATTCTCGAAGCGGGCGATGGGTACGTACTGGTTGTCATTGGCGTTGCGGTAGTCGTAGCCGGGGAAGATGTCGCCTTTCACGGGCGGGCGGCTTTT
>JALOMD010000592.1 GCA_025455595.1 Cytophagales bacterium
CAACCACGCCACGCCAGAAAAAAACTTTTGTCAAAATTTGGAAAAGTGTAATTGATACACTAAGTTTGTGTGTAAATAACACTAAGTCAAAAAAATGACTGTCGATATTTTGCTGAGAAACGTCCAAAATGCCGCCCAGCCGGAAGAGATTTTCACGCGAATGGCGTATAAAAAAGAATACATCGCGTACATCAAGCTGCTGCACCCGGACGTGTGCGCCTTGCCCGGTGCCACGGAAGCCGTGGAAAAGCTGAATGCCTACAAGACATACATGGACGGCTTGTTCACGCTGGAAGATGACGCGGGAACGATGCAAATCGTTGACAACCAAACCATTGTATTCAAAGGCGACCAAGCGTTGCTGCAAAAATCGCTGGATAACTACAATCGGCTGATGCGCCTGACGGATGCTTCGTCGCTGCATTTTCGGCAATATTTGCCCAAAACGCTGGCTTGGCAAGGCGACGAACTGCACGCTACGCACACGCACCGGCTGGTGCCGCTGACCCACGTAACGCTGCCGCAAGAACACGTGAGCTGGCTCCTGAGCCGGATGTTTGAACTGGTGGCGTGGCTGCACCAATCGGGTTTCGGACACATCGGCATCCATCCCGAATCTATTTGCGTGGTGCCGGAGACGCACGGGATTGTGTGCGTGTCTTTTTACCACTTGAAGCCGTTGGGCGGCAAATTGGAAACGCTGGCCGGAAAATACTTGGACTGGTATCCGCAAATCACGTTCGACAAGAAACAGGCCATCCCATACATTGACCTGAGCCTCGCCCAACGCACGGCCCTGTACCTGTTGGGCGACAAATCGGGCAACGGCGTGAAACTGAAACGAACCTGCAATGAGCAGTTGATAGATTTTCTCATCACACCGCACTACGATTCTTATGCAACGTATGACGAATACCGAAAACTGTTAAAAATCATTTTCGGCAAACCGAAATTCCATGAACTGAAACTGTAGGGGCCTCCCCCCAACCCCCTCCCAAGGAGGGGGAGAAAAATACTGTACTGTGATAGAAATGGTTTATAATAATGGAATTTGTCAAGCAATTTTATGTAGCGTTTTGGGCGTTTGTGCCGGTTGTAGGATTTGACAATTTTTGTCCAAAATGTCTTTGAATATTTTCTATGGAATTTCTGTAAAAATCAATAAATTAAAATATAACTGAAAATAGAACGCCAGCTACTAATCAACAAAATAGTATCTTTTCACCTTTTAAAACCTGCCAATCCTACTCCCCTCCTTGGGAGGGGTGGGGGGAGGCCTCACAACTATGGGCTACACCAGATGGTCAGACGATGCCTATGAGCATCTCAAACGTGCCAAAATCAATTTGGGCACAGACGACATTTTCGCCAACAACAAGGCCGGCAAAGCCAGCAGCCTGATGTCGCCGCACGGCGTGAAATTCCGCGAAAGCCGCGACTCCGACGCACACCCCGAATCGCTGTCCATCGCCGTTTTCTTGGACGTGACGGGCAGCATGGGCGTGATTCCCGAAATCTTGGTACGCGAAAAACTCGGTGCGCTGATGAACACGCTGATTGACCACGGCGTGGCACACCCGCAAATCCTGTTTGGTGCCATCGGCGACCATGTTTCAGACCGTTATCCGCTGCAAGTGGGTCAGTTTGAGAGCGGTACGGACGAATTAGACAAATGGCTGACCGAAATCTACATCGAAGGCGGCGGTGGCGGACAGTGCATGGAATCGTACACGCTGGGCTGGCTGTTTTGTGCGCGGCACACTTCGATAGACTGTTTCGAGAAACGCAGCCAAAAAGGCTTCCTGTTCACCATCGGCGACGAAATGGCTTGGGACACGCTGCAAGCCGACGCGCTGAAAAAACTGATGGGCTACACGCAAGCCAACGACCTGACGGACAAGCAGTTGCTGGAAGAAGTGCAACGCAGCTACCACGTGTTTCACATCCACATCAACCAAGCCTCGTACCGCGACGACCCGCGTGTGATCGGCTACTGGAAAAAACTGCTCGGCGAACGGCTCATCATCCTCGACGACTACAACGCCATCGCCGAAACCATCGCCAGCACGGTAGCCGTCATCCACGGCGTGGACTTGCGCCAACTGCTCGATTCGTTTGACAAAGCCACGTCCAAAACCGTAGCCAAAGCGTTGAGCAACGTGAAAACCGATGCGGTGGTGAAGAAGAGCAAAGGGGTGTTGGGTGGAGTGTTCAAGTTGTAAGTCACCGAAGGGGGGCAAAAACTCCCCTCCTTTGTAAGGAGGGGCTGGGGTGGTAGAAATGCCCAGACAGTGAGCCGCGCTACAAATGCCGAACCTGTAAATGCAACATCCGTGATTGTCTGAACGCTCTACCACCCCGGCCTACGGCCACCTCTCCTTCGCAAGGAGGGGAGGTGGCGGCTCTCCTTTCTGCATCTCCATGTCTGTACCAAAATAGTATCTTTTGAAAATACAAAACCTCACCCCGTCCCCTCTCCTACTGAGAGGGGTGTGCCTCACGATGAGCTTGTCTCACATTTCAAGCAAGTTTGTACGGAAGGCTCGGTTTGCGTAAAAACACACCCCTTTCAGTAGGAGAGAAGACGGGGGTGAGGTTTTCTCACAACTATGAAAACATCACAAAAAATTGTCATCGGCTTGGGTTTCGGCGACGAAGGCAAAGGGCTTGCCACCGATTTTCTTTGCCTAAACAGTCCTAACCCGTTGGTAATCAGATTCAACGGTGGGCAACAAGCCGGGCATACCGTAGTCACTTCCGACGGGAAGCGGCACGTGTTTTCCAACTTCGGCTCGGGCACGTTGCGCGGTGTGCCTACGTATTGGTCGGCGTATTGTACGTTTTCGCCCGGCTCAATGCTGAAGGAATATGCTGCATTGCAAGCATTGGGCGTGCAGCCGCAATTGCTGGTGGACAATCTCTGCGCTGTCACAACGCACTACGACGTGCTGTACAACCGCGTGCTGGAATCGTCGCGCGGACAGGCGCGGCACGGCAGTTGCGGCATGGGTTTTGGAGCCACGGTGGGGCGGCATGAAAATTCGCCGGTGAAGTTGTTTGCGCAGGATTTGCTTTTCCCGGACGTTTGCGCCTTGAAACTAAAGGCGGTTCGTCAGTATTACCGCGACAAACTGAAGCGAGAAATCGGCTTTGATTTCGACCAGTTTGACCACGAAGCCGAAGACCGGCGTTTTGGGCAGTTTGACCACGAAGCCGAAGACCGGCGTTTTGGGCAAATGATTGAAAATTTGCGTGATTTACAGAAAAATGATGCTCTCCACTTTGTAACAGCTACAGAGGTTTTCTCTGTTAAAAACTCGTGGCAAACATTTGTATTTGAAGGTGCCCAAGGCGTGATGCTCGACATGGATTTTGGCTTTTTTCCACACGTCACGCGCAGCCATACGTGTTCTAAAAATGCGTTGGCGTTAATCGGCCAATATTTGCCGAATCAATTGAAAAACACCGAGATTTTCTACATTACCCGCGCCTACCAAACCCGCCACGGCCAAGGCCCGATGACGCACGAAAACGTACCATTAACTCTCATCAACAACGCCAACGAAACCAACGTTTACAACGAGCACCAAGGCGCATTCCGCGTCAGTCCGCTCAACGTAGATTTGCTGAACTACGCCTTGCATTGCGACAATAATTTCTCGCACGGCTTGAAGAAAAACCTGCTCGTTACCTGCGTAGATCAGCTTGAAAACGGGCAAGTTCCGTATTTTCAAGCCAATGTCCCTGCAACAATGGAATATTTTGAACTGCCGAAATTGCTGGATTGTGCGTTTGAGAAAGTCTTGTATAGTTTCAGTGATTGCGCGGAGAAAATTCGTATAGAACGGATAGATTCTATGCTGA
>JALOMD010000593.1 GCA_025455595.1 Cytophagales bacterium
GGGGAGGCCGGGTGGGGGCTTTTCACCCGATTAGCCCGTCCACTTTGCGTATTTGCTCCTGCGAACCCATGATGATGAGCCGTTCGCCGGTTTGGAGGTGCATGTTGGGTTGCGGATTCAGCACATAGTCGTTGGCTAACGTCTTGATGCCCAGCACCGTGGCTCCGGTGCGGTGCCACGCGTCGAGGGTTCGCAAGTCCATGCTGCGGCGCACGAGCAGTTCGGCAATCTGGAAGCCGTCGCCGACTTGGGTGCTCATCAGGTCAATAAACTCCTTCACGTCGGGCATCAGCGTGAGCATTGCCATGTGCGCCCCGCCGATGCTGTCGGGCATGATGACGTTGTTGGCTCCGGCGGTCTTGAGCTTGCGCACGCTGGTGTAGTCGGAGGCCCGGCTGATGATGGTGATGTGGCGGTTAAGTTCGCGGGCGGTGAGCACCACAAACACATTGTCGGCATCGTTGGGCATGGCGCAGACCAAGGCCCGTGCCCGTTCGATGCCCGCTTCGAGCAGCGTTTCGTCGCGGGTGGCGTCGGCAACGAGCCGGTATTCCACCGAGTGGTCAATGTCTTCGAACTTGGCCCCTTGCAATTCTATCACCACCACCGGCACGTTGTTCTTCTGCAATACCGCCACCGCCTCGCGTCCGTTTCGCCCGAATCCGCATACGATCACATGGTTGCGTACTTCACTGAGTGACTCCTTCATTTTGAACGATTTGTAAGACCGGATGAACTCGCCGTCGAAAACGAACCGACTGATTGCCGCCAAAAAATACGCGAAGATGCTGATATTGAAAAAAATCAGGAAGATGGTGAACACCCGGCCCGCGTCGGACAACGGATGCACCTCCATGAAGCCGATGGTGGACACGGTGATGGCCGTCATGTACAACGCATCGAGCCACCGGAAACCTTCGATGACCACATAGCCCACCGTGCCAAACAGCATCGAACTGGCGAACAACACCAACGGCACGCGGATGCGGGAAGCAACGTAAAGGTAGGATTTGAGCGACATGGGCGACGAGCGGCAACGTCGCAAATGTAAAGAAGCAAAGACTGAGAAGCGAGAAGCGAATTTTTTTATACTAAAATGTCATGAGTCTCATCACTGACAAAAGACGAAAGAAAAAAGAGTGATTCAAGCCGGGCAAAACCTCTTTTCTCTTTTGTCCAGTAGTATGCATTTTACTATGTGACTGTTTAAGATTTTCTGTTTTGGGCAAAAAATGCCCAAAACGTCCGTCTGTAGGGGCGGGGCTTGTCCCCGCCCTTGTTTCCCACAGGCCCCGATTGCCCCCTGGCCGAGCCTGCACGTGAGAAGGGCGGGGGCAAGCCCCTCCCCTACGTTCGGAACCAAAAGCCCAAATCTTAAACAGTCACTATAAATCAGAAGCAAGGCGTTTTCGGCGAAAAATGCTCAAAACGCAAGATTTTGTTCAACGAAACAACTGGCAAGATTGCCTTGCTGTTCGGGTGTTTTGGCATCACGCGTGCGTGCTGCTACCCGCCGTCGCTTGTTCGCTTTTTACGTTCCGCGCTTCGACATCCGCATTCCGTGTTTCCAACGGTTCGTCTTCTGGCGACGACAGATAATTGTTGGTGTATATCCGCACCGACAACACGAAAAACGCCAGCAACAGCGGCCCGATGACCAAGCCCGTCAGCCCGAAAAGCGGCAGGCCGACGATGATGCCCAAAAACGTAATCAGCGGGTGCGTGTCGCCGAGGCGTTTGTTCAGCACCATGCGCAGCAGGTTGTCAATGTTTGCCACCAGCACAAAGCCCCACGCCAGCAGCCCGATGCCGCCGAAATTGTTGCCCGTCGCGAAACAGTACAGGCTGCCCGGCACAAATATCAACGCCGCCCCGATGATGGGGATGAACGAGGCAAACACGGCGATGAGGCCGTAGAAAAACGGCTGCGGCACCCCGAAAATCCAGAAGCCAATGCCCACCAGCGTGCCTTGCACCGTAGCCACAATGCCCGACCCGATTACGTTGCTGTAGGTGATGTTGCGCAATTCACGTGCATACTGCACCGAGTTGCGGAGGCTGAACGGCAAGTACCGCCGCAGCCAGTTTTCCATCCCCTTGTACTCGGCAAACATGAAGTACAGCAGCAGGTACATCACGCCGATGGTGGCCACGCTGTTTGCCAGTCCGTTCAGCGTGGTCGAGAAAATGTTCAGTGCGTACTGGCCGGCCCGGCTCAGTTGGTTTTGCAGGAAATTCGGATCAACGAAACGGTCGTAGTACGGCAGGTTTTGCAGTTTCGTCAATGCGGTGGCGAACACTTGCGGATTGCGGCCCAGCCGAATCACTTGGCCGGTGACTTGCGAAACCACTATGGCCACGGGCAGGATGATGAGCAGAAACGAGACGACCAAAATCACCGCCGAACTGACCGACGGCCGCCACTTCCGCTCCTCGACCAGCTTTTCGTGCCACGGCCTGAATAACGTGTAGATAATCAACGCCCCGAAAAACGAGGTGATAAAACCTTGCAGGGCGTAAACCAAAAACAAAAACAGCAGCACAATCAGCAGGAACATGGCCGTCTTGAGTTGGCGCCGGGTGTAACGACTTTTCATGGAGTGATAGGTTATGAAACGTAAGTTCGGCGAAGCCAATGATGAGTGATAAGTTGCCAAATGCCTGCGTATCTTCGTCTGATACGAAAAAACAGTACCCGACGGGCAAAAATTTCGTTAGCTTGCGTTTTGAGCAAATTTTGCCCAAAACGATATTCTGAATCGGATTCGCGTCCCTTTTCGTTGGGCAATGCCCGACGCTTTGGTACCAGACTCCTTCAGGGCGAAAAAACTCGTCACACATAACCCATCACTCAAATCATGAATCTTTCGCAAGCAAAGGTACTCGTCACCGGCGGCAGTTCGGGCATCGGGTTGGAAACAGCCAAGCAACTCGTGCTGGCCGGGGCGCAAGTGGCCGTTTGCGGCCGCAACGAAGCCCGTCTCCACGCTGCCGCCAAAGAATCGGGGGCGTTTCCCATCAAGGCCGACGTAGGCAACGAAGACGACGTGAGGCGCATGGTCGAGGCTGTCGTCAAGCAATTCGGCGACTACAACGTGCTGATCAACAACGCTGCTTTTGGGCATTTCGCACCGCTTGTCGAGTTGGATGCGGGCCGTTTCAACGAATTGTTGTCCACCAACGTGACCGGC
>JALOMD010000594.1 GCA_025455595.1 Cytophagales bacterium
GACTTGACACGTACAGTGCCTTGCTTGTAAGGTTTTTTGTCTGTATTTGGCGTTTTAGGCAAAAAATGCCAAAACGCCTTTCGTCAGAACTGTGATTTTCGTACAATCTGCATGATGGGCATGATTAAACGTGAAATCATGTTTGTCGTTCACGCGACAATCATGGTTCGGAGAAACGGCGCGTTTTGAGCAAAAATCGTCAAATCCCGCGTTCAGCGGGAACGCCCAAAACGCGCCTTTGTTGTCGAGAAAGCAGACTTACTGCAAAACGGAAACCGTGCCCCGGTAAGTGGCTTTGCGGTATTGTACCACGTAGTAGTACACGCCAGACGGGAACCCAAAACCAGTCCAAACGCGTTCGCGGCTGGTGCTTGCAAACACCACCTTGCCCCAACGGTTGCAGATTTCGAGCTTCACAAACTCGTCGGCGCAGTTGTCGGGCGGCAGGAACTTGAAGATTTCGAACGTCTCGTTCCACTGGTCGCCGTTGGGTGTGAACACATTCGGGATGGAGTCGACCGGGATGACGTATTCGCGGTCTTTCACGGTGAGTTGCACGCTTACGGTGTCGGTGCGGTTGGGGGCGCAGGTGTTGTCTTGCAGCACGAAATCCACGACAAAAATACCGTCGGCCTTCAGTTGCAACGCCTCGCAGCGCGGAGTCCAGGTGAACGGCTCGGTCAGGCGGCCTACGCCCGTGGCGTTGTCACGGAACTGCATACCCGCCTCCTCCAGCGAAAACCCGCGTCCGGCGGCCTTGACTACAATCGTATTGTTGTCCGGGTCGGTGCCGATTACGTTGAACTGCACCAACTGGTTGGGTTCCAAGGTGGCGGCGTTGCCGGGCAGCGTGGTGGTTACTTCGGGCTGTTGGTTCGGTTTAAGTTGGTAGCGCAACCGAACGGTCACCGTGTCGCGGCGGAGGATGTTGGGGCAACTGCGGTCGGTCACCACGAAGTCAACCAAGTATTCCTGCCCTTCGCGCACCCGGTCGCAAGGCGGCTGCCACACAAACGGCGTAGTAACTGTGCCCCGTCCGTTGCCGGTGGTAAACGCCATGCCGAGTTGTCGCAAATCGAACCCCCGCCCGAATGCCTCGACCGTGATTTGGTCGTTGTCCGGATCAGTGCCGATTACATTGAAATTCAGTGTGTTGCCTTCCAACACCAAGACCGTGTTGTCAGGCAAAGTGGTACGGATGGCAGGCTGTCGGTTGGGTGTCGGCTCGACGACGAGCTTCACCCGCAGCGTGTCGGCGAGGGGCAGCGGGCAACCGTCGTCCTGCAAAATCACCTCAAACTCGTAAGGTTTGCCCGGCTCGCTGGCAGCACACGCACTCCAGCACAACTGCGACCGCAGCGTGTCGCGGCTGTCGCGGATGGTGCCGCTGGCCGGATTGATGGTCACCACGTTGGCCGGAAAGTTGAGCGGACGAATGCGTACCTGTACGTTTTCGCGGTTGTTGGCATCGGTGAGCAGCAAGTCCATGCAACGGTCGGTTTGGGTGGCGCGCAGTTGCAACACCTCGCCTTCTTTGTAGTTTTCCCGCTTGCCGCGTTCGCGCAGTTGCGCCACGGGCGGGTCGTTGGAGGGGCAGTCAACCACGAGCAACTGGAAGTCGCGCCGCACTTCGCCGATTTTCGCACCGGCCCGAAATTCCTCGCAACGCACCGAGAACACGTATAATCCCGTGCGGTTGGCGGTGAAACGTAGCTGTCCGGTGCGGGGATTCACTTGCAGCGGCTGCGGGCCGGGAATCACGTTGTTCAGGCTGATGCCCCTCGCCCAGCGCACCGTCGGGTACGGCCCCGGCGCGGCGGGCGGCCGTGGCGCGGCGGCCGTGCTGTAGCCGGTGAAAGGTGTCACCAACGAATACCGTAGCTCGTCGCCGTCGGCATCGGTGGCACCAAACTCGAACACGAACGGGCGGTTCACGCAGGCGTAGTCGCCCTTGGGCATCGTGAACACCGGCGAACTGTTGCCGAACGGCCGCCCGGCGGCCGTGACAGCCGGAAACTCCAAGTAAAAGCTGTTGCCCGCCCCTTGCGGGTCTTGGATGTTGACAATGATGTTGTTGCGGCAACACCGCTCCCAAACGGCGTAATAACCACCTGCGTCACCATAGGAGTCTGGGCCGAGGCTGATGTCCTCCTCATAACGGATGAGCCTGGTCACCAACTGCTCGTTTACGCAAGCCGGGTTGGTGTAGGGCACCAGTTCGCGGCTCACCCTCGGCATGGTAACGACGCGCATGAGTTGGTTGGTGCGCCTGCTGAAAATAGACACGTTGACGCTGGCATCCTCGGCACCGGTTTGGCCGTTGATAACGTCAAAGTACAGGTTCAGGGCCAGTGTGTACGTGTAAGAGCGGCTGTCCTTAAGGGTCAGTTGCAGTTCGCCGCCCACAATGTGCGTAGCCCATGCCGCCTGGACGGGTAGCCACAGGCACACGACAAGCATCCGTAGATGTCTTTTCATAGTGGTTTCTCGTTCTTCGCTTGTTCGTTTTCACGTTTTTCACCTGTCGCTTTTGTCGGAACGCACTTCAATCACGCGGCGCAGGTTTGTTTGCACCGCATGGACTGTATTGTGAAGAGGGGACAGTTGGGATGCCGGTTCCGGAAATGCAGAACGGCACGTTAAATGTAAGGATTATTCTGGGAACGAATGAAATTTTTTCGTCAAGTAACCCGCTTGTGCAGACCAAACGGCACAGTTACCGGATTAGTTGACGAAACATGACGTAAGAAATTCTACGGAAAGTCACGGCGGCTCGCCTTGTGTAATACGTGGCTGTCTGACAAAGTGATTGTCTCGGCTTGACTTTCGCATTTATGGCAAAAGCCAAAGTCAAGCCAAGAGATTGTTTGAAATTCCGATTTGGCGGGTGTTTTGAGCAAAAAATACCTGAAACGCCCACCTTGGGTCTTAGGCGAGCCTGTGCTTCCCTGTCTGCCGACACCTGTCCGCTGTGGCGGAGGCAGGCGGTCTGACGCACAGTGTGCAGACCTACGTGACAAAATGCGTTTTGGGCAAAAAACGCCCAAAACGCGAGCCTACTGTTTTGGCCGAGCCTGAGAGAGTCGTGGCACGACCGCAAGCCAGCCCACCCCGAGTGCGGGGCAGGCAAGCCAACCGCATGGTCGTGCCAATAAAATCCCGGCGGTTTTTGGCAAAATTTACCAAAAA
>JALOMD010000595.1 GCA_025455595.1 Cytophagales bacterium
GTGCTTGACCACACGCTGCCGCTGCCGTTTGCCAACCGTTACCAAACGCCCCGCACCCTCGGCACCGACCGGCTGGCGGGTGTGGCCGGGGCGCAGGCGTTGTTTCCGGGGCAGTCGTGCTTGGTGGTGGACGCAGGCACGTGCCTCAAGTTCGAATGGCTCGAAAACGGGAGCGACTACTGGGGCGGCAGCATTTCGCCCGGCTTGCGAATGCGTTTCCAAGCCATGCACCAATTCACCAGCCGCCTGCCGCTGCTCGAACCCGCCGCCGACGTGCCGCTCACGGGCGGCTCCACCGCCGAGGCCATGCAAAGCGGCGTGTTGCACGGCATGACGGCCGAAATCGAGGGCATCGTGGCGCAATACCGCATCCACCACCCCGACTTTCGGGTGCTGCTCACTGGTGGAGACGCACCCTTTTTTGAAAAACGCCTTTTTGAAACGCGGCTGAAAACTCCGATATTTGCCGTTTCGGAGTTAGTCGCCACCGGACTCAATCACATCCTGAACTTCAATCTGCAAAGCACTTGAGGCGACAGAATGGGACGTGAAAACAACAAACGCCGCCATTCGCAAAACCCGAACATCCATCCAAAACATGCGTTTTTTCTCCAGATTTTTCGTAGCCACTGCCTTGTGCGGCTGGGCTTGGGCGGCACAGGCCCAGAACATGGGCAGTTCGCCTTACTCCCAATTAGGCATTGGCGATTTGGTGAACCCGGCTTTTGCACCGCACCAAGCCATGGGCAGCGCGGGCGTGGCCTACACCAACGGCTTTTTCATCAACAACCTGAACCCGGCCCTGTGGGCACGCAACCGCAGCGTGATTCTGGAACTGGGCGTGGCCGCGCAATACAAGCGAATGAGCGACGAACGTACTTCGCAACGGATACTCGGCGGCAACTTGAACTACCTGGCGTTGGGCTTGCCCGTGGCCCGCTACTGGACCACCGGACTGGTGTTGGCCCCGTTGAGTTCGGTCAATTACGACATCAGCGGCACCGGGGCAATTGCCGGCAGCGGCAACCAGGCCAGCTACCGCTTTATAGGCCGGGGCGGCCTCAGCAGCCTGAACTGGAACAACGGCTTCAGTATGTTGAAAAACCGATTGTACCTCGGCGTGCAGACTTCGTACATCTTCGGTGCCACCACCAACGAGTTCATTTCCAAAGTGGACACGCTGGCTTACAATGCGGCATACCAGCAGCGGCTCACCGCGTCCGGCTTCACGTTCAAGCCGGGGTTTGCCTACCGCCTGCCCATCCGGTACAACAAGAAAGACAGCCTCAAGCTTATGTATTTCAGCGTGGCGGGCACCTATGACATTGCCGGCAACGTGAATGAATTTCGCGACGTGATTCTTGAGAACCGGGGCACCAACCCGGAAGCTCCCGACGCGTTGACACCACCACCTGACACTTTGATTTTTGACCAACGCGGCACCTTGCGGCTCCCGACGGGCTACCGGGTGGGACTTAACCTGGAAAAGCCGTTCCATTGGGCCGTTTCCGCTGATTTTTACCAGAAAAACTGGTCGCAGTACCGGTCGTTCATCGGGGGCGATACGCTGCGTAACGCTTTCGGCGTGGCCGTGGGCGGCGAGTGGACACCGGACATCAACTCGGTGAACAGCTATTTGAAACGCATGACTTTCCGCGTCGGCTTCAACTACAGCCAAATGCCCGTGACGCACCAAGGCCGCCAACTCGCCGACCGCAGCCTGAGCTTCGGCGTTTCGCTGCCCATTACGCCGCAAGACCGCAGCGGGGTTTCGTACATCAACACGACGTTTCTCGTTGGTCGCCGGGGCGAGGGCACGTTGTTACAGGAAAACTATTTCCGCATCATATTCGGCTTCAGCATCAACGCCTTCGACTGGTTCCGCCGCTACCGGATTGACTAAATTGAGTGGCAAGTCGCAGGTGGCAAGTCGCAAGTGGTGGTGTAGGTTGGGAATGCGCTGTAGTTTACAGTTTCTTCTGTTGCGTTTTGAAACAGTATTTTACTGGCGCAAGCGTCCGCTTGTGCCTAAACACAGACCAGCGTTCGCTGGTCGCGAGCCAAGCTCGCAAAAGACGAAACCGCGCCGAGGCGTAATTCCGGCAAAGAACATGTCTGAAGCGTTTCGGTCAATTTTTGCTTAAAACGCCGGTTGTTTTCTACTGTTGTTGACATCAGATTCTACAAACCTGCCGGTTTGCGACCAGCGGACGCTGGTCTTAAAATCGGCACAAGCGGACGCTTGCGCCAGTAACATCAGTGGCGTTTTGGGCATTTTTTGCCCAAAACGCCAATCAACCAAACACTACGCCACACGTGGCACGAACCTTGGTGTTTGATTTTCAGTTGGTCATTGACAGATTGAAACAAAAACCAATGACCAACGACAAAATACCATCTTTCGGCTATGAAAACGTTGAGAAAACAACTGCTGTCTGTTTGCGCCATCCTGTTCAGTCTTTCCCTGTTCACCACCGCCTGCGACGAAGAACAGACGGCGAGCAAACCGGTTTTTTACAAAGGCCCGCTCCGCGAAGTGGACGGCATGGAAATGATCCTGACCGACTCGGCGCGGCTCAACATCCGGCTCACCGCTCCCCGGCTGCTGGAGTTCCAGAACGGCGACCAACACTTTACCAAAGGCGTTTTCATTGAATTTTACAACAAACAAGGCGTGAAAACCACTACCTTGCGGGCCAACCGGGGCGTGCGTTACCGGGCCAGCAACGTTCACATGGCCCTTGGCGACGTGGTGGTGACCAACTTGGAAAAACAACAAACCCTGCGCACCGAAAAACTGAACTGGAACCCCGACACCAAGAAACTCTACACCGACCAGTTCGTGACCATCACCACGCCCGACGAACTCATCAAAGGCACCGGGCTGGAAGCCGCCCAAGACATGAGCAGCTACAACATCCGCAAAATATCGGGCATTGTGGCGTTGCCGAAATGACGGCAATTTTGAATGAATGAATGAGTGAATGGCTCAATAGTTGGTTGGGCGTTTTAATCAAAAATTGCCCAAAACGCATCTGACTTCTGATCTCTGACCTAAAATTCGTACTTCGTACTTCAAAGTGTGAAACTGCTCGACGTTTTCCTGCTCTATCCGTCTTTTGCGCTGCTCATCATCGGGCTGCACCAAGTGATCACGCGCAGCATCGCCGAAAATTCTTTCGCCAAAGAAAGGTTTCGCACAGAGTTACTGGATTCTGATGCTGGCCTTGCTGTTTTTTTTCACTTACCAATGGCGGCGCAATAGAAAGGCAAAACCAGCCGACCAACAGCAGCCTCAGTCAGCGGGCAAGAAGACAATTCCGAAAAGCAACAAGCCGGGGAAACGAAGGTAAGTACCCAGTCATGAGTCGTTAGTCTTGAGTAAAAAAATAGACTTCCAATCATTGAAAACCAGTGTGTTAGGAACGGATTTCCTTTTCAAGACAGGATAAACTGAATACGCGCAGGTACTTTATTATCTGTTGTCTATTCGCATAGGCATTTTAAGCAAAAAACCTCACCCCCAGCCTCTCTTCCACGCGGGGTGCCTTGCGATGAGCCGAGGCTTTCGTCTCAAAGCTGTTTGTATAAAAGGCTCGTTTGGTTGAAAAGTCACCCCTCTCCCGTGGGGGACATCAAACGAGAGTTTGATGGGCCAGCCTTGTGTGGCTGGGGACGGGGGTGAGGTTCCAACCGTTTTGAGCAAATTTTGCCCAAAACGGCATTCGATTCTGAATTCTACCTGAATTACAATGCTCGTCGGTGTTTCTCTGGCTTTGGTGTTCGCCGCGTTTTTCGCCAGTGCCGAAGTGGCCTTGGCATCGGCGGGCAAGCTGCACATCGGCTTGCAGGAAGAAGGCATCTATTCGGGCAAGTTGCTGGCCCGGTTTTTCCGAAACCCATCCAACCTCATCGGTGCCACGTTGGTGGGCCGCGTGCTCGCCACGGTGACTTACGTGGCGTTGGCCTTGCAATTCATCTACCCGTGGTTGTCGGCGCGGTTGGGAGGCACGGTACTGGGTAACGTTTGGGTGCAATTGCCGCTGGCGGCATTGGTTGTCTATGCGAGCTATTTTTTGTTCGTCGAATGCCTCACCAAGCTGGTGTTTCTGGCCAGTGCCGTCCGTTGGTTGCAAGTGCTGCTGCTGCCGCTGCGGCTGCTCCGCGTGTTGCTGTATCCGTTTGTGGCGGCAATGGCTTGGCTCTCCCGCGTCACGCTGCGTTACGTGCTGCACGTGCCCGAAGCCGACACCAAGCTGGTGTTTGACTTGAAAGACGTGGACACGTACTTGGAACAAACCGCCGCCCCCGAAACCGACGAAGAACCTGCGGAAGTGAACACGCGAATATTAAACAACGCGCTGTCTTTCAGGCGTTTGCGCGTATCAGAATGCATGGTGCCGCGCACCGAAATCTCCGCCGTTGACGCAGCCGACGGCATTCCGGCCCTGCGGACGGCGTTTGCCGAAAGCGGCCATTCCAAGGTATTGGTTTACAAAGACAGCACCGACAATGTAATCGGTTATTGCCACGCGTTGGAGATGTTTCGCAAGCCGAAAAACATCCAGCAGGTACTGACTCCCATCAAAACAGTGGCCGAAACCACACCCGTCGCCGACCTGCTGGTGGAATTCACGCGGGAACGCAAGACGCTGGCCTTGGTGGTGGACGAGTACGGCGGCACGGCGGGCCTGATCAGCATGGAGGATATTGTGGAACAACTCTTCGGCGAAATCCAAGACGAATACGACACCAGCGAGGACTGGGTGGAGGAAAAACTCGACGAAAGCACTTACTTGCTCAGTGCCCGGCATGCAGTGACGTACTTGAACGAAAAGTACGGCCTGAACCTGCCCGAAGGCGACTACGACACGCTGGGCGGCCTGATCATCGCCCTCAACGGCGACCTGCCCGCCGTCAACGACCGAATCGTGTCTGACCAGTTCGCGTTCACCGTCCTGTCCATGCAAGAAACCCGCGTTGACGTGGTGAAATTGAAAGTTGATAGCTGAATGGTTGAATGGTCAAAGAGTCGAATGGATGGGGCGTTTTGTCCGTTCCCGCCGATTGCGGGATTTGACAATACCGCCGCGTGCGGCATCTTCGATTTTTGCCCAAAACGCCCGACCAAATTTTCACACTAAAAATCTGTCTCGGCGAGTTGACTGATTCATCAAAAAACCAAAAGCCCCCTCCTTGGGAAGCCTGTCCCGACCTGTCGGGAGGGGTTGGGGGAGGCCCTAAATCCGAACTGCGCCGCGCCTTTTTGTCACGCCAGCGGAGCCTGACCGATGCGGAGGCCGCTACCATGAGCCAACGCATTTGCGAGCAGCTATTCGCCGGTTTCGACTGGCGGAACTGGCGGTCGGTGCATTGTTTTTTGCCCATTGTCCGCAACCGGGAAATTGACACGTGGCTGATTATGAACCGATTGGCTGCCGATTTTCCGCACATCGTCCGGTTGGTGCCGCGCACTGATGCGGCCACGTTGTCCATGACGCAACATCCGCTCACGGCCGAAACCGTCTTGGTCGAAACCGCTTGGGGCGTGCCTGAGCCACAGAACGGCGAACCCGTCGCACCTGAAACGGTTGACTGCGTGCTGGTGCCGCTGCTCGCTTTCGACAAGCGTGGCTACCGCGTGGGTTACGGCAAGGGTTTCTACGACCGTTTCTTGGTACAATGCCGCCCCGACGCACCGCGCATCGGCCTGTCTTATTTCCCGCCCGTGGACGAAATCTCGGATACCAACCAACACGACATCCGCCTCACGCACTGCGTCACGCCGGATACAATGATTGTATTTTGAATGGGAAAATGGTTGAATGGCTGATTAGACGTTTTGGGCAAAAATTGTTCAAAATGCCCAGCGGCGGGTATAAGAGATTGTGACTGTTTAAGATTTGGGCTTTTGGTTCCGAACGTAGGGGCGGGGCTTGCCCCCGCCCGGGCAAGCCCCGCCCCTACAGACGGACGTTTTGGGCATTTTTTAACCAAAACAGAAAATCTTAAACAGTCACATTGTTTAAAATTCCATTTTGACGGGCGTTTTGAGCAAAAAGTGCCTGAAACGCGAGCCTTTAGTCTTTGGCGAGCCTGTGCTTCCGGTCAGACGCACAGCGTGCGGACAGACCTGCGTGCAAAAGGCATTTTGGCAATTTTTACCCAAAAACCAATCTTCAAATGGAATTTTAAACAACCTCTTCTACCCGCTGCTATGGAAGATTCTGACCTCTGACCTGAATTCGTACTTCGTATCTCGTAAATCGTACTTCAGAACCGCCATACCTTCACGCCGCTCATGCGGCGGAGCATCCGGCTGGCTTTGGCGGGGGACATTACGCAGAGGGCAGTGGAGAGCCAGTCGGCGGTGGTGGCATCGGGAGCGGTGACGGAAACCAACCGCGAGGTGGTGAGGCCATAGCCCGTGCGCGGATTGACGATGTGCGAGTACCGCTTGCCGTTGATTTCGACAAACTGGAACAAGTCGCCGGACGTGGACACGCCCGTGTTCGCCAAGTCGAGGTAAACGGCCCGCGTGGTGTCGCCGGAGGCACCGATGCCTGCGGCCACCCGCCAGCCCTTGCGGTTCGGCGGTGCATCGCCGAGGGCCAAGTTGCCGCTGCCGTCCACCATGGCCGCCCGTATGCCGAGTTGCTGCAATGTTTGCAGGGCTTCGTCCGCAGCGTAGCCCTTGCCGATTCCGCCCGCGTCGAGTTGCATGTCGGGTTGCGTCAACTTGGCGGTTCGGGCCTTGGGTTGCAGTTCGATGTATTTGTAACTCACCGCCCGCCGGGCCTCGGCGAGACTGGCCGGGTCGGGGAGTTCGTGTTGCCGCCTTGCCCGCCGCCAGAGCCGCACCACCGGGCCAACGGTGATGTCAAACGCCCCGTCGCTGAGGCGAGCGGCTTGCTGGGCCGTTAGCAGCACCCGCCACAAGTCCCGGCTCACCCGCACGGCCCGCCCGCTGCCCGCCGTGGCCGACAGGCGACTTAGTTCACTGTCGGCTTGGTAGTCGCTGAGGATTTGGTTCAGTTCGTCAATGCGGGCAAAAGCGGCGCGAGCGGCACGAGCCGCCAGCGAGTCGTCGGCAGCGTAGAAAACCAACCGGAACACCGTGCCCATCTGCGGGTGCGCGAACGCGTAGCGGCGCAATGAATCGGCCTGCCCGAAAACAGTGACGCAACTAAAAGCGAACAGAAAAAGCAGACATTTCATATGGCGTTTGCCGAACGTTTCTTGTTCGACACATCGGATTATGAAGCACCGTTCCCACGGGCGTTTTGAGCAAATTTTGCCCAAAACGCCCGGTTTTCTTTTATACGGCTGTATATTTACTCGTCTGTCTGCTTCCAGGTGCGTGACGGAAACGGGTTCGCATCATTTCTGACGTAAAAAAACCATTGCAGCCACCTAACTTCCAATTGTTTGCAATGGTTTTCGACTAACGAGTGACTACTTTGTGCTTATTTAATTTTCATTCAAT
>JALOMD010000029.1 GCA_025455595.1 Cytophagales bacterium
ACGATGGTGCCTTCGGAAGCCTCAATGGTGAAATACGGAAAGCCAACCGACTGAATCTCAAACTCAAACGTGAGAGCGGCGGCTAAATTTTCACGGGCTTGGAATGTCCACGCATTCGCGGAAGCTTGGGAAATCACTGGCTCGCGGATTACCTTGAAGCATTTGTTTTCGGGCAAATCGAACTGAAAAAACTCGTCGGCAGGGACGTTCCATTGAATCCACGCCTGTTCCGACAATTGCTTGACCGGCACCAGCGATTCACCCACCATCGCCACGCTGCGGGTGCGCAGTTCGGCGTTAGTGAGGTTGCTACCGCCGGAGTCGTACAGATAATCCCGTGACCCCGAAGCCAGCACCGGCTTCTTTGGCGACGAACCGGCGATGACGGCAGCCGCCAACCAATGTTCAGACGCAGGAGGGGTGTAACTCACTGTATTCCAACCCGTTGGGTAAAGCCTCGCATCAAATTCTTCTTGCAACGAACGCAAATACCAGCGTTTGTACTGGCCGGGTTTCCACGCCTGCGCGATTTTCACCTGCCACGATTCGTCCGACACGATGCTTTCCTTGCGTCCGCCCGCATATTCCACATTCAGCTTGAAAATAAAACCCGGCTTGCCGATGGGCATCGTGCCGTCGCCAAAGCCGTAGTATAACACCTCTACGCCCAGCAGATTGTCGCCGGATTGCAGTTTGCCCGTCAAGTCCAGCGGATCGGCCTCTGCCCAACGCGGGTCAAACGGAGCCGGTCCCCACTGGATACGCTCCCCGTTGACGTGAAGTTTGTAACGGCTTTCGCCCAGAATCCAGCCGGTGGCCTTCACAGGCTTGTCGGACAAGCGGACGGGTTTTCGGAAAAACACGAACGAGTTGGGCAACGTCCGTCCAGCGGGTAACCAAATCCACTGCGCCGGGGCAAGGTCAAGCGGCGTTCCGTAGGAGCCGAACCGGGCTGTCGGTGATGCAAAGGCGGTGGGTTGTTGGTGTAGTAAATTGAATTTAGGCAGAAATAGCAGGGAACTTCCAGCCAAACTGCGCTGAAAAAACTGGCGGCGGGTTGTTTTTTTCACGGGTTTCGGTGTTTTCCCGTAAAAGTAAGCGTTATTGTCGGTACACACTGCCTTTGCGGGCATTCTCTTTTTGCATGACTGATGCCACACGAGAATTTCTGAAAATCGCCCAAAACGCTTGTCGTTAAAACCGTAATTGCCAACAAGCGTTTTGGGCGATTTTTATCGAATTTACGTGCAATGTCCGAAATGCCGAGCGTACAAAAAACAGTTTCCTATTCGAGAAAAAAAAGCTGTTTTCTACACAGCAATACAGAGAAAATAAAAACACAGGCAACTACAATCCATACGCCTTCTTGTAGTTCGCCACCAGTTCAGATTCCGCTGGAGTTACAGACTGAATGGCATAGACCTTGGCTTCTGTGATTTTCATTTCATCCAGCGCGTCCACCACATTCTGGTAAGTGGCTTCAGACGTGGGTTTGATTAGAAAAACAGCGTCTTTCTTGTATTCGCGGCCTTTCTTCAGTGTTTCGTGGCAAATTTTGCGCAAGCCGTCGGCTGCGTAATTGGTCAGCGTAACGTCAGGGTTGTCAATGCCACGGATGGCGAACACGCGGTTTTGTTCGTCCAGTACAAACGAAACCGTGACCCGATAGTGCACTTCTACGGGCCTTTCAGGGTCTTTTTCGGGCATTTGCAAGTTCATCACGCGGGCCTTGCTGAACGTGGTGGTGAGCATGAAAAACGTGATGAGTAGGAAGGCCAAGTCAACCATCGGAGTCATGTCCAAGCGGATGGCGGCTTTGCCGGTGCGGGCGGTGGGTTGGATGTCGGCCATAAATTTGAGTAGGAAAGGAAGTGGAACAAACTGTCTCAGAAGCCAAACGGCTCGCCGATTGGATGCACCGAAACCGATTTTTCCATAAATTCCCTGCACAAATTTGTCAGAAGCCGACATGGCGTTTTGGGCAATTTTTGCCCAAAACGCCATGTCGGCTTCTGCGTTCTGCTCTCAATTCGTGCCGGTACTTGTACCTAATACCAATTTGGAAGTGGGGGTGCGGATTTGGCTTCGCCGAATTTGCGTTTTAGAATACAAAATCTGCTGATAATCAGATGATTGCATCTGTTTTTTACGCACTCAATCTTTTATTTTGGTATAAAGCCTGACCTTTCTAAACAAAACCACGTTGCCGCATGGCCTCGAATACCAAAATGGCCGTGCTGGTGGAGACGTTCAGCGAGTCAATTTCGCCGCGCATGGGGATTTTGATTTGTGCATCGGCAACTTGCAGCCAGTGGCTGCTGAGGCCGGTGGCTTCGGTGCCCATCACCAGAGCCGCCCGCCCGGACAAATCGGTTTCGTGGTACAACTGCTTGGCTGTCAGCGCGGCGGCGTAGGTGCGGATGCCATGCTGGCGCAGCCAACGCAGGGCGGCCTCGCTGGTGCAAACGGCTGTTTGGGTCGTGAACAAGCACCCCACACTGGAGCGAATCACGTTTGGGTTGTACAGGTCGGTTTGCGGGTCGCAAACCAGTACGGCATCTACGCGGGCGGCATCGGCGGTGCGCAACACGGCTCCAAGATTTCCGGGTTTTTCCACGGATTCCAATACAATCACCAGCGGATTCCGGCTCAGGCGAATATCGCTCAATTGCACTTTTTTGGGCGTTACCAAGGCCACCAATCCGTCGCGGTTTTCACGATAGGCGATTTTGTCAAACACCACTTGGTTCACTTCCCAGACCGCATCGGCCGATAGCCCGAAATCGGCGGGCTGGGGGCTCACTTCGCGGCATACAAACAGTGCTTGCACTGCCCAGCCCGCACGCACCGCCAAGCCGATCTCCCTTTCTCCTTCCGCAACGGTCAAGTTCTGGCCGCGTCGCTCCGATGCTTTCTCGAGCAAACGCACCACGTTCTTGATCTTCGGATTCTGCGGACTGACAATCATTTTGAAGTACGATTTACGAAGTACGAGGTACGAATGCAATTTTGAATGAGTGAATGACGAAATGAGTGAATAGGCGTTTTGGGCAATTTTTGCCCAAAACGCTGCTTCTTACGCTTTTCACCGACCCCTGACGACTAACGACTGACCGCTTTTTCCACTTTTTTAAGCAGCTCTTCGTCTGTGTGCCACATGGCTAATTCACGTTCGTAATTCGCTTGGTTCTTGGTCAGTTTCAGCGTGTGCGGCGAGCCTTTGCGGATGGTTTCTTTGTCCAAGTCTATTTTGACGTTGGCAATCGCCTCTTCCATTTCGGCTCTGTCTGCCGCCACTTTTTGATACAAAAACACCTTTTCTGTAGGAGATTGCAGGAAATCGGCCAGCGTGTCCCAAACTTTTCGGTAACGCTTAGGCTCCTGCGGAACCGGCCGCGACCAGTCGGCGGGTGGCTGGGGCTTGTTCGACACCCGCTGCAACAAATCGTTGCGGCATTGCACCAACAACGCCTGCACCAGCGGATTGTCTGTGTTTTTCAGAGAAAACAGGGTTTTCACCAACACATCATTGACGTAGTCGCGGGTCAGGGTGCGGGTGAACGCCTGCACGGTGGCGGCAATCCACGCCGCGTCAGTGGCTTTGGCTTGGCTCAAGGCCACTGTCCGCGAAATGAGATGCCCGGCGGTTGTTTTCTTCTCGGGGCTTGTTAGTTTCAGCGGCTGCAAATACGCTGGCACTTTCTCTATTTGGGCGGCTACAAAACTGCGCTGTGCTTGGGTACTACTGTCCAAAAAGCACAGCAAACTGAGCAAATGATCGGTTACAGAGAGTTTGGCAAGGGCGGCGACTTGGTCAAAGAGAGGCTCGAAATAAGAGGCCGGATAGCTTTCAAACAGCTTGCCCCACGTCTCGACCGAAATGAACTTGAAGTAGCCTTGTAACAGCGTCAGTCCTTTTTCGGCAAAAAGCGTTTCTTGGCCGTCGTGGACGAAAAACATGCCCAGCGGACTGAAATCAAAATCCGCGTTGTTCTTTTCGTAAACCGGAAGTTGCGCAATCAGTTGCCGCGCCAAGTCTTTCTCTTGGCTATCGGCCTGTTGCCAGCGTTGATTGTAGTAGTTTACCCATTCCATTTGGTTGTAAAGCGGGGTAGCCGACACCAAATCGGCGTTGTATTTTTTCGGCCACAAAAACACTGCCCCATAATGATACCAATACTGCATTTCCATACCCGCGTTGCCAGTATATCCTTCGGCTGCTTTTTCAGCGGGTTCGCCTTCGTTCAGGTCGAAGTTTTTAATCAGGTCGCTTTCTTCAAACTCCAAATCGCACAGGGGCGGAATTCCGCCAGCCATCCAATGGTCAGATGTGATATATTCGTCATAAATCTCGCCCATGGTGCCGTTTTCGGCCAAGGCGGCATCGTCGTCGTATTCGTCGTAATAGTAGTTGCGCCGGCCACGGCCTTTGGTGCTGCGTTGCTCCAGTTGCAATTCGCCCGACTGGTAGGAAGTCACCAAGCCCAGCTTGGCGTAGAAACCAGCCTTTTCAGCGGCCTCTAACAAGGCGTGCGCCTTGGGACGGTCGCTGAGTTTGAGCGACTCCATTGTGAAATTGGACGGCGTGTATTGATGCCCCAGCAATACTATTTTGGGTATTTCAGGGTCGTCTTCGCTGGCTTTCAGGATTTGGGACAGTTTTTCGACCGATGTACTCAGTGCCTGTGACTGGATTTTCGCTTTGCCTTTGGTCTGAATCAAGTTGTAAACCAAACACACCCGATACCCGGATGCGACAGGCTTGATTTCGTGTTCGCAGTCGGCGTAAAAAGCCGCGTACGGTATCTTGTAATTACTGGCGGCCTCCGAAAAATCAACGGTTGTTTCGTGTCCGTCGAACCGGACAACCAACGCGCCGCCTGTGTGCCTGGCAGGCAGCCCCACCACCAGCGTTCCGAACATGCCCGGCTCTTTTTCAGAATCCTGATGGGGTAGAAAAAAACCGCCTTCCTCGTAAATCAGCAGTTTGTACAGATTCGCGCCAATGGTCTGTTCCACAAGCCCCAAATCAGGCTTGATGTCATCCAAAACACCTGTGATGAATGTCGCCCAATCGGGGTTGTTGAAGGTGATTTCACTTGCGTCAATTTCCCACGTGCTGCGTACACGGGTGTCCACAACGGTTTGGCTTCCTTTGCCAAAAGGGGCTTGGTGGGCGGCTTTAATCAATGCCTTTGCCTGCACAACGCTCAATGGGAAACCGATTTCTTCCACGCCGCGAACTTCCAGCCCGGGAAAAACGAACGGGCGGGTCGCCGAACTGACAAACGTGCCGCTGCCTTTGATTTCGTTGATGGCACCGAGCAATTGCTGGTCAAGTGATGTCATGGTTGTCTTTGATTGCAAGCACAGAGTCGTGAGCGGTCAGTCGTTGGTGGTTAGTAAAAATAAAAATGCAAGTTAATTTCCGTCAAGTACGTGTTCAAAAATAGTTTTATCTATTTTTTGCCTGAAACACTTTCAAGTGATTGGAAATCAATAGTTTGTGTTGCCCGACTAAAGGCTCCTGTCTGCCGACAGGCAGGAACTACTAATGGCCAAGTACTCAGGTACTCAGCCGTTGTTGATTAGTTTTTCTCCGCGTTCTTTGCGAGAAACAAAACTCTTTCACGCAAAGGGAACGGCAAAGGACGCGGAGAACAGTTGCTTCACTAATGATTGGCGACAATTTGATAAAAACGGATTTCTATCGTCCAACAAAAGCGTTTTGGGCAAAAAATGCCCAAAACGCCTATTCTGCTTTTCGACCGCCAACCGCCGCTGCCACTGCCTACTTGCCTTTTTTCGCATTCGTCATTCCCAACTCCACATTCCGCTCATGCCGTCAGCAAGTCCACCAAGGCGGTCAGTTGGTCATCCACCTCTTCGGCCACGTATTGGCCCAACTCCTTGAGAGCCTGCATGTTGTCAACCGAAGCCTTGTCCATGGCCGGGTCAACGTCAATGCCGAGCTTGGTGTCTATGCGCAAATACTGGCTCGGCACGTCCACCGCGCTGAAAATTTCGCTTAGTTGGTAATCCACCACTTCCGACGACGACGAAGCCATGATGTCAATCAGCGGCCGCGACCATGAGGCCACGCCCCAGTTCTTGGCTTCGTCAAACTCGTAGTGCAGTTTCGACTTGCCCGTGCCCAGCGACAGCACCACCATGCCGTTTGCCGTTACGCCTTTGTCAGGCTTGCCGGGATGTGCGTAAATCTTGCGGGCCTCGGCGTAGGCGCACAGGGCCGGATTGTTGGCAAACACACCGCCGTCAATCATCGGGTAGCTCACGCCAGACAGCGACTGCACGCGTTTGCACTCGAAATACGTCGGGCTGGCGGTGGTGGCGCGGGCGATGTCGCGCACCAAGAAATCCTCGGAAGGGCGCAGTGCCGTGTGTTGCGTGAAAAAATGCGCCTGTCGCCGCGTAATGTCGTAAGCCGGCACCAAGCACGGTTTCAGCAGGTGGCTCAGTTGCAGGTCGTCGAAGTATTCTTTCAGAAGTTTCTCCATCCCGTAAGACGAGTATTTCTCGTCAATCAACCCACCGACGGACAGCAACTTGTGGTCGAAGGTCTCCTCGTAGATTTTCTTGCCGTACCGCAGGAAAATGTCGGCTACCTGGACGGCTGAAAAGCGGGCCGTTTGGTTTTGCGGCTTGATGGGGCTGAGGTAGGCGCAAGCCATGATGCCGCCGCTGCCACTGCCCGCAATCAGGTCGAAGTAGTCAACCAGCCGGGTTTCGGAGCGGCCTGTCTTGGCTTTCAGCTTTTCTTCCAGCACGCACAGGATTTGGCCGGGAATGATGCTGCGGATGCCTCCGCCGTCAATCGAAAGGATACGGACGTACTTGCCGCTCGGTTGTTTCATACAGGCGTATTTCGTTTAGCGTTTTTCGTTTAACGTTTTCCGTTTACTGTTGGTTGGAGGGCAGGTTGTGCGTTTTGGGCGTTTTTTGCCCAAAACGGATTTGTTTTCAGAAGGACAGTGCTGTTGGCTGACAACGCCAAAACGGCAAACGTAAAATGAACAGGCCGCAAGATAACAAGTAATCACTCACAATCTGTTCGTTGGATGCGAGTCTGTTCTCGAATGACCGAAAGACAGGCGTTTGAGTTTTTCTCCACCCAAGACTCAAGACCCAAGACTAATGACTGAGTAATTACAATGTTCGGTTTGCGAGGCTTGCTGTAATGTTTGGGCAAACAAAAACCCCCGAACCTGAAAAGCCGGGGGTTTTGTGACGGATGAAGACGGTTGCGCCGTACTCAGCTCGCATTAGAGTTGCACACGGTTTACGATGGCACCGGCGGCAATCACCTCGAAGGTGAGGTCGCTGGCGGCCAGTTTGCCCATGTTGTACACACGGGTGAAGCTACCTTTCTGGGTAAATACTTCCGTGTGGATCAGCTCGTTGTTGCGGTCATAGATGTTTACCGAAACTTCGTCGGCGTTGTTGCCGATGAGGCGCAACTGGTATTTGTTATTTTCCAGTGCGGTTACTTCGGCTTTGCGCACGGCGTTCACAACGGTGTTGTTATACGCTACGGCCAAGTTGGTTTTGCCGCTGGCATCAGTTATGGTCACACTGTAGTTGCCAGCAGGCATGCCGTCGAAGTTATAAGGACGAACAAATCCTTTCACGTTCTTGATGCGGTCTTCCATTACCACTTGGTCGTCTTGGTTGCGGATGATGACCGTCACCACGCCTACTTCGGCAGATTTGTAAACCAAGTTGTACACGTTCGGGCGGGCACTGGCTTGAACCGCTACAGCGGCATCTTTGGCGTTCTCAACATTGTCGGTAGCGAAGGCACCTGTGAAGGAAATGGCTACCAATGCGGCGGTGATGATTGACTTTTTCATAAGTTTTGCTGATTTGATGTTTGTTAAATAAATGTGTTGGTTTGATTGTTTTCAGGTTTAATGTTTTTGTTCTGAACTGTCCGGCGCGTCTTCACATCCGATTGACGATACAAATGTACGGCGGGTTTTGCCCGTAAAAAGTCAAATTTTCTGCCGACGGGCATTTGGTAATGAAAATTTGAAATGTGCAAATTCGGAAACTCTAAAGTGCTATCATCAAATTGAAATAATACAATTTTTGAGCATAAATGAGTGTCGTTGATGTCGGCGAATTAGTTTATTCTGTCTGTTTGAGATTATTGTTTTAACAATGGGTTAACAGAAATAGTACAACAAAAATCAAGGTAAAGCATAATTTGGTGCCGTGCGAATTGTCTTATTTTTAGATAATAATTGAAAGATAGGAAGAAGCAAAAGGTAACCGGCAATGTTAGAAAAATTTAAAAATCGCAGTTTTGTCTCCCAATCGTCTCTGTCAATCGACATTCTTGAACGAAAAGCAAAAAAGGCGTAAAAACCATGTAAGTTTTTACGCCTTTTTTGAGCGTTTTAGGTAAAAAATGACAAATTTATTGTCTTCGCGTAAAGACTTTAAGTTGCAAAGACGATAGATAAATCTTTGATAATCAGTTTATTATATGCAAAACACGCCAGTTGTCATCTTACACGTTTGATGTAAGGAATATTTAGCCTTGCAGCAACTTCAGGTTGCGCACCAAGCTGGCAAAAACGCCGTCTATCTGCTCAGGCGTGCATTCGGGCGAGATTTGTATTTGAATGACCACCTGCAAGGGCTGCGCCACGGCGGGTACGGTGGCTTGGAAAGTCGGTTGGTGGCTGATGTGCGAGGTGGGTGCGCCGTTTTTTTCGGCGGCGGGCGGCGGCTCTTGGGCAAATAGCGTGGGTTGCAGGGGGCGCGTCGGGCGGTTTTTGTCGCGGTCTTTGGCTTCGGCGGCAGGTTTGTTGGTGCGGAGTTCGCCCGGGACAGTAGCTTCGCAGAGCATCAGGTAAAATGCGGCCATCTTGCGGGCAGAAGCCTCGCCCACGCGGGCCTTGTGCTTGAACCAGTTTTCCACTTTCACCCGGTCGGCGGGGTCAATCACGGCATCGTTCAACTCCTGCGGATACACCGTGCGGCGAATGGCGGCGCACACCTCGGCATACCGCTCGTCGTCGCGCCAGTCGTAGGCCAGGTCAGTGGGTTTGCCGTCGTCGTCAATGAAACCGATGGCCCGCAGCGGCGGAATCACGTTGGTGCGGGCCGAATCCTCGCCCATTTCGAAGTGCATCGCCAAGAAGCCGGGCGTAATCTTGATGTTGGGGTTGCTTTGGAATTTTTTGCGCAACGCCCACCAGTTGGTCACCGAAAGCTTGGGGTATGAATTTTCTCCGGCCATTTCTCTGATTCAAATTTTGGCTATTAGCCATTAGCAGCTGGCTTTTAGCTTTCTATGATTGACTGAGTGCGAACGGCTTGGAATGCAGCTTTTCAGCTAAAAGCTAACTGCTAATAGCCAACAGCTACTCCACAAACGCCTGAAAGATAGCACTTGAAAAACGAATTCAGCACGCAGAGGCTGCAATTTGTCGTGAAAGCGGACAGGGGAAACGGCGTTTTGGGCAAAAATTGCCTAAAACGGCGCGTAACCTTCATAGGGTTTGGAACCCTATGAAGGTTTTCGGGCAACGAAGCGTCACGGAGCCAGAAGTGTGAACGGATGCACCGGAATGTTACGCACCACCCAAAACAGCAACACCACCCACAGCAAAATGCGTGTAGTACGCGGATGGTAGAGCCACCTCATCCGCAAGTTGCGATGCCCGGTGCGGTTCAGCATCCAAACGACGGTGTTCGCGGCCAAAACGGGCAAGGCGAGCACCAAAAGCAAATTGTAATCGGCCGCTTGCGAAACATTGCCGTGCAACAATTGGTGGACGGCCCGTTGCCCACCACAGCCGGGACAATGCAGACCGGTAGCTTTGTGGAAAATGCACGGCATAAACAGACGGCTTTGCTGTACGGGGTCGTACACATAAAAAAAGGCTGTCAGTGCCGGAGCCAGCACCAACAGCCAATAGCGGTCAATATATGTACGGAGTTTCTCCAAATTATTTGGTTACAACCAAAGTGCTGGCAATCATGTCGTGCAAGCCTTGTTTCTTGGCGGTGAACAAAGCCATGATGTAGCCGATGAGGCAAATGCCGCTCAAAAAGGTTTTGGCGGCGGCGCGGCCCAGCGCATTCATAAACGATATACGGTCGCCTGTCATGTTCACCACTTTAATGCCCATCACCTGTTTGCCCAAGGTGGCCTGCTTTTCGGAACTTTCAAAGTAGGCGTAATAGGCCATTACTAAAACAAAAAACACAATGTAAACCAAGAACATGGTACCCATCATACCAGCGGCAGCGGCCGTTGCATCAGCCTCGCTAAAGTCTCCGCCGGCTGCCGCGCCGCCCATCATGCTGGCTGCACCCACGCCGAGTACTGCCATTAAAATATAAAGCGGAATGGAGACAATAATACCGTCGATGATAGCGGCAACAAGGCGACGGCCAAAGTCGGCGTAGTTGGTGGGTTCTGCACCGGGCGTGGTGTACGTAGGATTTGTTTGCATCGAAATGTTTTTTTAGAGTGGATGACGCACAATTTTATATTTTTTTTATCCAAAAAAGAAAATTTTCTGGGGTAAAATATCCGATTTGGCGTAAGTTTTATGTACAGATTACCGGAATCTTACACATGCAAAACCAAACGAACGGGCGTTTTGGGCAAAATTTGCCCAAAACGCCCGTTCGTTTGTCCGTAAACAAAAATCCCGGTCGCTTTGTGAGCAACCGGGGTTTTCGCTGCCAGTGTTGTATGTTTTTTGCTATCGGTTCACTACGTGGGTGTCCGCCCAACGGTCGTGGAGCGTGCGGCGTTCGGGGTCGAAAAAAGCCATCAGGTAGCCGATGAACAAGATGCCGCTGACGAAAAACTTGACCCCGGCCCGCAGCAGTGCGTTGACGAGGTTCATGTCCTCGCCCCGCCGGTTCACCACCTTGATGCCCATGATCCGCTTGCCGAACGTAGCCTGCGCCTTCGAGCTTTCGCTAATGGCGAAGTAGAGAATGGTTACGAACGGAACCAGCGCGTAAATCAGGTAAACGGTGCCGGTGCCCGTCGCATCGCGCACCAAATCGCCCGAAAGGTCGCCGGGGTAGCCCACTTGTCCGGCGCGGCTGCCTTCGCCCGCCCCAAAGCCCGTGCCGAACGCAACAAACACTGCCGTCAGTGGTATGGAAATGATTACGAGGTCAATCAAGAAGGCAATCACCCGCCTGCCCATGTCGGCGTAGGCGGCTTGTGGTGCGGTGTGGGCTGTTCGCATGGCAAAGACAATGTTCTGTTTTACAGTGCATTCGCCAAAAAATTATGCCCTCCGGTAGTGGTAAGTCGTAAGCCGTAAGTGGTAAGTGAGGAGCGAAAGGGATGAAGCGTTTTGAGCAAATTTTGCCCAAAACGCCTGTAGGGGCGGGGCTTGCCCCTGCCCTCTGTCGTGCAGGCTCGGCCAAGGACAATACGGGCTTGTGGGAGACAAGGGCGGGGGCAAGCCCCGCCCCTACAAAATCGGACGTGAAAAAGGGCGACCGACCGGTCGCCCCATGCGTTTGCACATTCGGCGTTTTGGGTAAAAAACGGCCAAAACGCTTTTGCTTTTTTACTCCGCAATCCGACTTCCGATTTCCGCATTCGTCACGATTCCAGTCGCAGCACGGCCATGAACGCCTCTTGCGGAATCTCCACGCTGCCCACTTGGCGCATCCGCTTTTTGCCTTTCTTCTGCTTTTCAAG
>JALOMD010000596.1 GCA_025455595.1 Cytophagales bacterium
CCCGGCATGATGGCCCGGATGGGCGGTTTCTGCCGTTCCATGAGCCGCACCTGCACGCCCGACGTGTGCGTGCGCAGCAGCAGGTCGTCGGCGGGGTTGTCGCCTTTGCGGATGAAAAACGTGTCCTGCATCTCGCGGGCGGGGTGGTTTTCGGCGAAGTTCAGCGCGGCGAAGTTGTGCCAGTCGTCCTCGATTTCCGGCCCGTCGGCCACGGCGAATCCCATGCGCCCGAAAATCTCGATGATGCGGTTGCGCACCAGCGTCAGCGGATGTACTGAGCCGAACTCGTTCGGATGCACGGGCAGCGTGAGATCAACCGGGGCGGCCTGCTGCGCCGACTGCCGTTGCTCTTCCATCCACGTCTGTTTGTCTTTGAATATTGTCTCGGCCAGGTTTTTCAGGGCGTTCAGCTCGGCACCCACGGCGCGGCGGTCGGCGGGGTCAATGCTTTTCAGGTTGTCGAACAGTGCGGCCACCTCGCCTTTCTTGCTCACGTAAGCCAGCCGAAACTGCTCCAACTGCTCAGGTGTTTCGATGGACGTGCTTTCAATGCGCGAACGGAGGTCTTGGATGCGGTCAGTCATGGAGGCAATTTTGAATGAGAGAATGAAGGAATGAGTGAATGGAAGGCGGAGTGCCGAGTTCGGATCCCGACGAGTCGGGACGGTGAACCCGATCCGGAAAAGCGTTTTGGGTGTTTTTTGCTTAAAACGCGCCGTTTATTCACTTATTCCTTCATTCTCTCATTCAATCATTGATAAACGTTGCAAAGATAGCAGCAGAACCCAAATACGCCGCCATTTGGTTTTGCGCCGCCCGTTGTTTTTTACCGGATTATCTCCTTATTTTGCGTCCCTTTGTGTGCATGGGCGAAAATTTTCAGAATCAGGATTTACAGGATTAGCGGGAAAAACAGGATTCAGAATCCGTGGTTCGTGTCTGCACGAACCACCCGCGCGAGAAGCGTTTTAGGCAAAAAACGCCCAAAACGATAAACGAAGGAAGTATTCATTCATTCAAAATTCATCCATTCATAATTGACTAATGGCAGTAATCGGTAAAATCAGAGAGAAAGCAGGCTGGGCCATTGGCCTGATTGCCTTGGGGTTGGGTCTTTTCATCGTCGGCGGCGACTTGCTGGGGCCGAACTCGCGGATATTCAGCGACAACGTCGAGGTGGGCGAAATCGGCGGCAAAAGCATCGACTACCGCGACTTCGAGGCCGAAGTGGAGCGGCTGAAAACCACCATGTCCATGCAGGGCATGAACCCGTCGGAAGACGACATGCAGCGCATCCGCGAGCAAGTGTGGCAGGAGATGATCTTTAAGAATGCCTACCAGCCGCAGTTCGACAAGCTGGGCATCGGCTTCACGCCCGAAGAACGCGACAACATGATTGTGGGCGACAACATCCACCCCACCATCCAGCAAACGCCTATTTTCCAAAACCCGGCCACGCGGCAGTTCGACAAAAGCCTGGTGATTCGCTACCTCGACTACATCGAGTCTGATTCGGTGCGGGCACAAGACAAGGAACTGTGGAACAACTTTGTGACCAGCCAACTGCCGCAGATGCGCCTGCGCGAAAAGTATGACAACCTGCTACGGCAGTCGTTGTACGTAACGCAGGCCGAGGCCCAGCGCGAATACGAAGGCCAAACGGCCAAGGCCGAAGCCAAGGTTCTCTACGTGCCGTACTATTCCATCCCCGACTCGACCGTCAAAGTGACCGATGCCGAGTTGCAAAGCTATTTGGCCGAACACCGCAACCTGTACAAAGGCGATGAGACGCGCAGCTTGGAATACGTGACGTTTCCGGTGTTGCCGTCCGGCAAAGACAGTGCCGACCTGAAGGCCGAACTCGTTGACCTTGCCAAGCAACTCGCCGTGGCTCCGAACGACTCGGCGTTTGCCGTGGCCGAATCGGACGTGGAAGTGCCGGGCAACGGCGGCTACCAGACCATCGGTCAGTTGCCCGCCGAAATCCAAGGTTTTGTGACCACGATGATTCCCGGTTCGGTGAACGGCCCCTACCAAGAAGGCAACGAATTCTACATTTTCAAATACGGCGGTACCAAGCAAGACACCGTGCCGTCGTTGCGGGCCAGCCACATCCTGTTCCGTGCCGAAAAAACCGCTTCCGATTCGGCCAAGGCCCAAGCCCGCAAGCAAGCCGAAGACGTGTTGAAACAACTGCAAGGCGGAGCCAGCTTTGAGGCATTGGCACAGCAGTACGGCACCGACGGCACTGCCCAGCAAGGCGGCGACTTGGGCTGGTTTTCGAAGAACGGCCAAATGGTGAAACCGTTCGAGGACGCTTTGTTCGGTTTCAACGGTTCCGGCCTGATTCCGCGCTTGGTCGAGACGGATTTCGGTTACCACATTGTGAAAATTACCCAGCCCAAGACGTACCAGAAGTACAAAGTGTCGGTGGTTCGCAAGCCGATTACACCCAGCGAAGCCACTCGCAACGAAGTCTATCGCCGGGCCAGCCTGTTCGCCACGCAAGCCAACGACGCAGCCTCGTTCAAGGCGGCGGTGAAAAAAGACCCCACGCTGTCGGCCTATACGGCCGAACGCATCCAGCCGCAGGCCACCAACATCAATACGTTGACGCAGGCCCGCGAAATCGTGCGGTGGGCCTTTGACGACGAACGCAAAGTGAACGATGTGTCGAAGCAACTCTTTGAAATCGGCGAGCCGAACCAGTACGTGGTGGCCGTGGTGACGGGCAAAAGCACCAAGGGTGCCCCTTCGGTGGATGCGTACCGCGCCGAACTGACCAACAAAGTGCGCAATCAGAAAAAAGCCGAACAGATAAAGGCCAAGCTGGGCAATGTGACGGCTTTGGACGTGGCGGCGCAGAAATACGGCCCGCAAGCCCAAGTGCTCACCGCCCCCGACCTGACGCTGAACGCCAATTCGCTGCCGAACGTGGGCTTGGAGCCGACCGCACTGGGCAAGGTGTTCGGCCTGAAACCCGGCCAACGCAGCAAACCCATTGAAGGCGAGAACGGCGTACTGGTGGTGGAAACGGCCAAGCTGACCCCGGCTCCGGCCATTGCCGACTACTCGCAGTACAAGAACCAACTGAACCAGTCGAAATCGTTTTCCATGAGTTTCTTGTCGCAGGAGGCCATCAAGGACAAATCGAAAATCGAAGACT
>JALOMD010000597.1 GCA_025455595.1 Cytophagales bacterium
GTGCAGCACGAAGTCTTTGTTGGCAAACGTCACGTTCAGGAAACGGTCGTAGCCGAGCGTGGCCGGGCGGCCGGTTTTCGGGTCGGTTTCGTTGGCGGGTAAGTCGCCGTCGGCGCAGACCACGATGGCCGACAGCTGGCCGTACTCGCGGAACGTCTTGGCACGCGGGTCGGCGGCGGTGATGCGGTTGGCATACAGCGACCTGAACTTGCCTTCGAGCAGATAGGCCACCGGTTGCGGCCCGGCTTGGAACTGCTTCGGGTCGGGGTCGCGGCGGGCTTCGTTGAAGTCAATCTTGGCCGGGGCCGCCGTGATGCGCGAGTACGGCGAGGTGAACATGAGCGGCACCTTGCGGATGCCCGCCGCCCGCACGGTGTCAATGTTACCGGTGTAGTGCAAATAGACGGCATCCAAGTTGCGCACGATGGGATGCTTGGAAAACGTGTTGACCAGCGGAAAAAACCGCCACGGCATGAGTTGGAGTTGCGGTTGCTCGCCGAACTTGCCGACGTTCATCGGGATGGCCCCGCTGTTGAGGTCTTGCACCATGTTGCGGTTCAGCCGTGCGCCGTAGCGAAACAGCAGGTCGTCGAGGTTCAGGTCGTTGTCAATGGCCAGCGTGCTTTCGCCGCGCAGCACCGTGTCCGACTTCAGCGCATCCACAAAAAACAACGCCCGGCCGCCGTTTACAATGAACTGGTCGAGCTTGTACTTGTCGGCCTCGGTGAAGGCCGAGTCGGGCTTGGCGATGAGCACCGCGTCAAGCCCTTGCAGCGATTCCTGCTTGGGCAGGTTCACCAAAAAAACGTCGTAATAGGCTTGCAGAGAAGTGATTAAGTCGGCCATTTGCACGGGCCGCAGGTTGCCGTAGCCTTGCACCACGCCGATGCGTTTTTTCTGCTTGAGCGTCAGTTGCCGGATGGCCGAGGCCAGCTCGTACTCCACGTTTTCCACCGACTGGTTCAGGATTTGCTCCGAACCCACGCCTTTGGTGCGTTGGTTGCCGCGCAGCAGCATCACCGGCACGTCTTTGCCGCCGTAGCCGACTACGGCCGCAGGCACCACGAGGCGTTCTACGGTTTTGCCGTCTTCTTTGTCAACGAGATTGGTGGGTTGGATGCCTTGCTGGACGAGGTTGTAGAGCCGTTCGTTCAGTTTTTTCTTGTCCGTTTCGGCAGTGATGTCTTCGAAGCGGTAGCGGATGTTGTCGCCGGCGTAGGCTTTGAACTCCTCCAGTTTCTCGCGGACGGCCGTTTGCAGCCGCTTGAAGGCGGGCGGCAGGTTGCCTTCGAGATACACCGTCACCAGCACCGGCTCATCGAGTTTTTCGAGCATCCGTTCGGTGGCCGGGGCGATGGTGTAGCGTTGGTCTTCGGTGAGGTCGAGGCGGAAGAAAAACTGGCTTGCCAGCAGATTGAGCACCACAACGGCCCCAATCCCAATGGCAAACTGCAACAGGTGTTTTCGCTTCATCTACTTTCGTTTAACGTTTGTCGTTTTGCGTTTGCCGTTTCTGTCTTGAACCATGATTCGTGGGATTATAGGATTACCTTGATTGAAAAGGGAAAGATTGCAAAAGAAAATTCATGTTAATCCTATAATCCTACGAATCATGGTTCAGACAAAGAGCGTTTCAAGCAATTTTCGCCCAAAACGCCCTCTGTTTCGTTTGTAATTCGCTCATTCAAAACTCTCTCATTCAATCATTGCATCATCGCATCCTGTCTGCCGAGCGGACGAGCTTTTCGTCGCGGCGGATGAAACGGTTGGCGATGATGTTGCAAATCATGGCGGCCATGGGCAGGTAAGTGCCGGTTTTGAAAGCCCCTTCTTGGTTCGGGATGATGGTTTCGGCCTCCCGCGAGAAATAGATGATCAGGCCCAGCACCCCGGCCATGACCAGCGCGTTGATGGCCCCGAGGCCCATTTGCAACACCCGGTTTTTGTAGCTCGCCAGCGAATACAACGCCACTGCGGCGGCAGCCAACGCCAGCGCAGCAATGTACCACACGCCCCGGTCGCTGACCACGCTGCCGTTCTGCGTGTGCGTCAGGTGCAAGGCCGTCAGCGTCACGGAAGTCGAGGCGGCTGTTTCCTGCCAGTTGGGCATGAAAGCAGTTAACGCCATGCACGCGGCAATCAAAAGCAGGAAAACGGATTGAATGCGTTGAATCATCTTGAATTACGATTTACGAGGTACGAAGTACGAATTAAGGTCGGAAGTCAGAGGTGTTTTGGGCGGAAAACGCCCAAAACACCTGTTTGTCTGAACCATGATTCATAGGATTGGGGATTGCCTTGATTGAAAAATGGTCTAATCATGTAAATCCTTGAATCCGACGAAACGCAAGTTCGGCGAAGCCAATCAAGGTTCAAACAAAGCGTTTTGGGCAAAATTTGCCTGAAACGCCCGTTCGCGAACACGCAAAGGTAAGACGAAAAAACCATCCGCTACACGAATTGTTGGCGGCCTGCAACTGACAGCCAGCGTTTTGGGCAATCCCGACTCGTCGGGACGCCGGATTGTCAGAACTGTGATTGCAAAGTGGTTTTTGTGATGAGCATGATTGAAAATCTTGTTCATCCTGTAATCCTGTCTGGAAAACCAATCAAGGTAATCCCTAAATCCTACGAATCAGGGTTCTGACAGAGCAGCCGTTTTGAGCAAAAAATGCTCAAAACACCCAATCAACAAATCGAAGATTCGACGAAGTCAATTAGCAGTCAGCCATCCATCTCAATCCCAATCTGCCGCATCAGTTCGCTGGCGTTGAAACTGCGGCACACGCCGTGTTGCAGCTTGTAGTCGAAATGCAGTTTGCCGCCTGTGATTTCACTGTTGAAACTGAAGTTTTCCACCGCGCCGGGCAGTTCGTTGGTCATTTCGCTGAGAGCCAGGTCGTGCGTGGACACCAAGCCCGATGCGTTGTGCCGATGCAGTTGCCTGATCAACGCCTTGGCTCCCGCGTGCCGGTCGTGCGAGTTGGTGCCTTTCAGGATTTCGTCGAGCAAGTAAAACACCGGCTCGTGGTCGTTCAGGCTGTCAATCAGTTGCTTGAGGCGCTTCAACTCGGCGTAAAACGACGACACGCTTTCCTCCAGCGAATCCTGCGTGCGCATGGACGTAAACACCCGGAAATGAGATAGTTGCATCTCCGTGGCG
>JALOMD010000598.1 GCA_025455595.1 Cytophagales bacterium
CTGAGCGGCGGCGAACTGGCGGCGGCGGTTATTTCCGATGCCGTTATCCGGCTCATTCCCGGCGTGCTTTCCGACGAAACCTCGGCCCTCACCGATTCCTTCCAAGACGACCTGCTGGCTCCGCCCGTCTATACGCGCCCCGCCGACTTTGAGGGCTGGCAAGTGCCCGAAGTGCTGCTTTCCGGCCACGAAGCCCGCATCAACGACTGGCGGCACGAGCAAGCCCTCCAACGCACCCGCCAACGCAGGCCGGAAATGTTACAATGAATGAATGAGTGAATGATAGAATGAATGAATAAGCAGATTAAAAATTATTCATTCATTCTATCATTCACTCATTCATTCATTGTCTTGGTTGTCGCCGCTCTCGGTGTGGTCTTGGTTCTCGGCCGCGTTCCCGCCAAGCGCGGGATTTTCAATCTGGGCGTTTTTTGGCGAATCCGGGCGGCTGTCTTGCTTCAGGTATTGTTCGCGTTCGGCCTGGGTCGGCTCCTGTTGTTTTCCGGGATTGTTCATGGCGTTTTTCGGTTTTTTTGCCTAAAACGCAACAATTGCGTGCCTGAACTTGAGTGGCAAGTCGTAAGTAGTAAGTCGCCAGTGGGTTTCTGTGTTTTTATAGACGGTTCACAGTGTTTTTCCTTGTCTGTCGAGCCTCGTTTTTCAGAAACCAGTACAGATACAGTGGGGTGATTTTTGCACGCGGCCGCTGATTGTATGTCGGATTGTAAATCGGAGACAGTTTAGTTCGGGATTGGATCTGCCGAACTTCGTTTGCAAATCCCGAACAGCGAAGCGACACGAACCGCGTCTGTAGGGGCAGGGCTTGCCCCTGCCCTCGGCGTTCGCACCCAAATGGTCGGTTTTGCCCGTGGCGTTCGGCTTGGAAACAGGGCAGGGGCAAGCCCTGCCCCTACAATCCTGCTTTTCCTGCCAATCTTGTAAATCCTGATTTTGATTCTGACAATTTTCGCCCAAAACGCAAAACGGCCCGTCTGTAAACGAGCCGTTTCTTATCACGTTACAAGAGCATTAAACCCCGACCGTCGCCAATTCTAAATTCTGAAATTCATAATTCTGAATTGACATCACATCAATCGTTGCACAATGTTGTCAACGGTCACGTTTTCGGCTTCGGCTTTGAAGTTGCGCACCACTCGGTGACGCAGCACCGGCACGGCCACGGCCTTTACATCCTCGATGTCAGGCGAGTACTTGCCCGAAAACAGGGCGTTGCACTTGGCACCCAACACCAAAAACTGCGAGGCACGCGGCCCGGCTCCCCATTCGAGGTACTGGTTGGCTTCGGGCGAAGCCATTTCGGTGTGCGGACGGGTTTTATGTACCAGCCGCACGGCGTATTCCACCACGTTGTCGGGCACGGGCACCTTGCGTACCAGTGTCTGGAAATACTTGATTTCCTCGGCGTTGAGCACATGCGACACCGCGTGGCTGGCCGACGACGTGGTGCTTTTCACAATCTCCACCTCCGACTGGTACTTGGGGTAGTCGAGCCGCACGTTGAACATGAACCGGTCGAGTTGGGCTTCGGGCAGCGGGTAGGTGCCTTCCTGTTCGATGGGGTTTTGCGTGGCCAGCACAAAAAACGGCCGTTCGAGCGGATATTTCTGCCCGGCAATGGTGACGGCGTATTCCTGCATGGCTTCCAACAACGCCGACTGTGTTTTGGGCGGCGTGCGGTTGATCTCGTCAGCGAGTATAATGTTGGCAAAAACCGGCCCTTGGATGAACTTGAAGTTCCGCTCTTGGTCCAGCGTCTCCGAGCCGAGGATATCCGAAGGCATCAGGTCGGGGGTGAACTGGATGCGGTTGAAACGCAAGTCCAGCACCGACGACAGCGTTTGGATGAGCAGGGTTTTTGCCAAGCCAGGCACACCCACCAACAGGCAGTGGCCTTGGCAAAAGATGGCGGTCAGCAGCAGCCGCACCACTTCGTCTTGGCCGATTACGACTTTGGAAATTTCTGACTTCAGTTGGCTGTAAGCATTTTGCAACCCTTGGGCAGCATCTACATCGGAAGTGTATGACACAATGGTTCGATTTTGATTTGACAAAACAAGTATTTGGCGATTGGCAATTGATCTTTGGCAAAAAGACCCAAGGCAATAATTTTCCGTCGCATTCCCCCGGCTAAAGCCGGGGGCAAAACGGGACAAGTCCCTTTGGGACTCAAAACCAGTCCCCGAAGGGGGCTTTCAATGTCTTGCCCCCGGCTTTAGCCGGGGGATGGCGGCGTTTTGGGCAAAAAATAGGTAAAACTGTTTTTGAGCAGCATCGGATAAAGCAATACTCGGCTCAAAATAAGCTTTTTTGCTAAAAACAAAAACTACAAAGGTACGCACGGCACCTTTGTAGTTTTTGTCGCAGGCCAACTCGGCTACTGTCGCCCCTGCAAGACATTGCACTCCTTGAACTCGTCGTGGATGTTGATGAACACGTCGTCTTTGGCTTTCTTGAACCAGTTGTTCAGGGCCTTGGCTTTTTTCTCGTTCAAGGCGGCGGCGGCTATCTTTTCCCAGTCTTCTTCCAGCGTGGCGTGGTGGGGCGGTATTTTCTTGCGGAAATAAATGATGCGCATGGCGGTCTTGCCGTCGTCGGTGCGGTATTGCACGGGCTTGCTGATTTCGCCTACTTCCATCGTGTCAATGGTGAAGTAAATGCCCGGATCGAGGGCCTCCATGAATATTTTCGAGCTGCGGCTGTTCGGATCCGAAATAACCCCGCCGTTGCCTTTGGTGGCCTTGTCTTCCGAGTATTCCTTGGCCGCGTTCTCAAACTTCATGCTGTCGGCCAAAATCAACGTGCGCAGGCTGTCGAGGTAGCGAGTGGGTTCCACCAAGTCGGCATCGGAGTAGTTGGGCCGAACCAAGATGTGGCGGGCACGGTACTCTTCGCCCTTGCGGTCAAGCAGTTGCAGGAGGTGAAAACCAAACTCCGTCTCAATCACCTGCGACACCTCGCCTTTTTTCAGCTTCATGGCCGTGCCCTCGAATTCGGGCACCATCATGCCGCGCTTGGCCCAGCCGAGGTCGCCGCCGTCAGCCGCCGAGCCGTCGGCCGAGTTGTTGCGGGCCAGTTCGGCAAAGTCCTCGCCTTTGTCCACAATACGGCCACGGATTTGGTTCAGCCGTGCGCGGATGGCGTTTTTCTCCTCTTTGCCTACCACGGCTATTTTCACAATCTGCGCCACTTCCACTTCAGACGAAAAGTACGGCACGCTGTCTTGGGGCATGTTGTTGTAGAAACGCTTCACCTCGCTGGGGGTCACTTTCAGCTTCTCGGTGATTTTCTCCTGCATTTTCTGCACCGAA
>JALOMD010000599.1 GCA_025455595.1 Cytophagales bacterium
TTCACTTGGTCATCGGTGCGCAAACCGGCTTTCTCGGCCTTGCCGCCCGCCGTGACGCGGGTGATTCGCGCCGTGTTCGGGGCCTCGAAGCGGAGGGTCATGTCCAAGGCGGCTTGCCGGGGCAGGCCGCCAATCAGCGTCTGGCCGAAACCGGAAGACGCAACAGTCAGAAACAAAACAAGTAAGCAATGGAAAACAGAATTTTTCATGGGGCAGACGATTGTTTCGCCGAAAGTACAGGCTTTTCGTCACGCAGAAATCCGATTGTCCATCGCAGTTCTCCTGATTTTGCGAATCAGGAGAACTGTATTAAGAAAAGGCAAGAATGGATGATGAATACAAATATTTCCGGCGGCGTTTGGGGCAAACGTTCCGAAAAATGCAACGGTCAAAATGGTATCTTCAAAGAACCGAAACTATGCCTCTTGTTTGGCCGCGTAGGCTTTCTCTGGTGATAATTTTTGAAGGCCGCGTAAAACGCCGAAACCGAATGGAACCCACACTCGCGGGCAATGCCCTCCATGCTCAGGTGCCGGTATTGCGGTGAGCAGAGCAACCGCTCGGCCTCGCGGATGCGATACTCGGCGAGGAGTTCGGGGAACGTCTTTTGAAAATGCTGGTTGATGGCCTTGGACACTGAGTAAACCGGCGTTTCCAGCCGCTGCGCCAGCTTTTGGACGGTCAAGGCAGGGTCGGTGAAAATCCTCTCGTCCATAAACAGTTTCCCGATTTGCTCGCCGATGGCGTTCCACGCTTCGTTGGGTTTGGCCGGGAGTTGAAAAAGCGTGGCCGACTGCCGCAGGGCCAAAAAGCTGATGCCGTACAGCACCAGCGAAGCCGCCGCCGTGATGAGCACGTACACCTGGCGGGAATCGGAAAACAGTTGCCCGAAAAACACCAGCCAGATCACCGACATGCCGCCCAACAGCCACCCGAACCAACGCCGGTTGACTCCGGCCACGGATTTGTTGCGGTACAAGCCGACCGCCACCAGCAGCATGTAGCCGAGCATGTGCGCCGCCGCAAAGGCGTATTGGTAAAAAACAACCGCTTCGGCAGGCGGAACAAACTGCCACGCGGCAATGACCAAGCAAGGCACAAAATGGAGCCAATCGCTGCGTTTCCACTGGAAACCGGTTTCCAGCAAGGCGCGGGCATGAAACCACAGGAAAACCCCGATGGTACTCATACCCACCAACCCCACTGCCGGAACCAAATAAGGCGCGTGCGGAAAGAAAATCAGGATCACGGATTTGAGCAGCCGGACGGCCAAGGCCAACAGCAGCAGGCCCAGGAACCGGTAGGCGTGTTTGCCGGACGCTTTCTGTAGGCTCCAAAGGCTCAGGAAAATGCTGTGACCCAAAGCCAAGGCACTGAGCAGCGTAACCAAGGGGTCGTAAGAATTCATAGCTTAAATACGTATGTCCATCCAAGTTACATCTTCTTATACTAAAATAACGTGAATGATGGAAAAAAGGAAGGATCTGTCATGCCGACAAAGGAGGCATCCGGCTTGCGGTACGTGAATCGTCAGGACTTGCGTCGAGAACAAGGCCGGATGCCTCCTGGGTCGACATGACAAAGGGTTCTTTTTTGTAAGCTCTTGACAGACAATTGGTTACGTCTGCCTTTATCCATAACTCACGTTAAAATAAAAAACTGATTGCGTGCTTTCACGGTTACAAGTTACTGGTTTTCAAGCCATTCATCATTCGGCGTTACGCATTCGATATTCATAATTGATGTTAATGTTTCTTCCGCTTCACGCCCGACACGTGCGAACCGACGGCTTTCCATTGGCCCTTCCGCTTGATGAGCACATTGGACGACTGATACGTCATTTCATACTCGCCTTTGTCGTCCTTGCCCCGGATGGTTCCCGTGCCGGATACGACGGCCGTTCCGTTCTCGAACACATCCAGCCGGGTGATTTGAAAAACGAAACTCGCGTAAGACGGCTTGTGCGTTTTGATGTATTCGATTTCCATTCGCTTGTTTGACACTTCACCCGACGCGTCTATCAGTTGGAACTCGTCGGCCAGTATCCGGTTCAGGAGCAGCGTGTCTTGTTCGCGGTAGGCTTTGGGCCATTCGGTTTCCTTCAGGTAACGCAGGGCTTTCTTGTCGGCTTCTGTATTCTGGGACAAGGCAGGCCAGCAAATTCCTGTCAAGTAAAAAAGGATGACGATTTTTTTCATACATGCGGTTGTTTTGCGTAAATATTTTTCAAATGCAATACGAGCCGGACAGGAAATGAGAGACTATCTCTACGGCATGGATTTTCGCCATAAAAACACACCGATCAACAGCCGGGACACCACCATCACCAAAGGGTAAAACACCGGTAACAGCGGTTGCAACCAAGCCTGTCTGCCGTAATCACTCATAATCATGACGAACGTAAAAAAAGCAGAAATGAGCAGCGCAACATTAGTCCATCGCGTGCCCTCAACCTTTCGCAGCCCCAAGCCGAAAAAGACGGCAGCCAACAGATAGGCCACCCACAGAACAAAGAAGCAGTCGTTCCACACAGCAGTAAACCCTTTGATGTACAGCGCAAGATTCGCTCTCTCGGATGAGTCTGTAGCCGAAAGGTAGGCCATTCGCCAATGGAGGTTCACGGTGAACAACTGAATGGTCTGCCCGACAAACTCCAGAAGCTTCTCCAAAGCAGTGAAAAGCAGACCACTGACGGCGAATCCGTAGCTTTTCTCTTTGACAACCAAAAACAAACCAACAGCCAACAACAGCGTCGGGAACGGATGGATCAGCAGCACCCATTGCCTTGCCATGTAAAAACGGTTGTTTACCAAGGCAACGGCTTCGTCAAACGAGGAAGGGGATGCGTAGAACCGTGGCAGTTGCGTGTTCAAAAGAGTGGTGGCCACTGCCGCAAAGGCGCAACCGGCCGTAAAGCGCAGAAATGATTTGTCTGTATCAAACATGGATTACAAGATAGGGAACCTACCCAGGGTCGGTGAGAATCAGGACGACCCTGACAGAAAATAGTATCTTTTGCAAACGCAAAACCTCCCCACCACCAAAGTCTATGGTACACAGGTCTTGGTGGTGGGAAGTGTATGGCAAATCAACATACTTCCGGCTTTTGCTGCTGTGTGGACAGGGCAAGCAGCGGAAACCGGGCGGCAAGGCGTGGAGCGGAGAAACCAAAGGGCGGCGCGTTTTAGGCAAAAAATGCCCAAAACGCCTTTTGTAGCACATGCTTCAGCCTGTGCTGAAACGTCAGTTCAGCGAAGCTAAATCCGACAGGATTTCTCTGTTAGAAATAGAACCCGCATTACAAAATAGTGTTTGAAAAACATTGTTTTGTCGCATCAAAACCCAATCACCGAGGCCTGTGGCACACAGGCCAGTCGCGTGGGTCTGCAACGGCCTGTGTGCCACAGGCCTCGGTAAAAAAACCGGACATCGCTCACAAAAGCATCCGTCAGAATAATGTTTTTCGG
>JALOMD010000600.1 GCA_025455595.1 Cytophagales bacterium
ACTTGTCGGCTTCGTTCATCAGCCAGTATTACTGGGCACGCACCGCTTCAAACGGGTTGGATCCGACGCAGATCAACCAATGCGCCGCCGACCAACTCATCAACGTGAGTGCGATGGAGTGGTGGATGATCAACCGCGAGCAAAGCACTGAGAATGCCTCAGTGACATTGAGCTGGCTCAACTCGTCCACTAACAGCACTTCACAAGGCTCCGGTGGGGTGGGGACAAACAATGTGATGGGGCAGTACACTGGCCTGCGAGTGGCTCGTTGGAACGGCACACGTTGGCAAAACGTAGGCGGCGGCTCTCACACGGGAAGCAACCCGACCGGAACTGTCACCTCTACGCTGAACACGTCTTGCGGTGTCGGCGAAGTGGATAATTTCAGTCCCTTTACTTTGGCCTCTAACCTGCTGTTCAACCCGCTGCCCGTGATACTGGTCAATTTCCAAGCCGAGGTGCTGAACCGCCAGGTGAAACTGAACTGGCAGACTTCTACCGAATTGAACACCAGCCACTTCGTGGTGGAACGCAGCCGCGACGGACAGAACTTTGAGCCGCTGACGCAAGTGGCCGCCAAAGGCAACTCAACGAACCTGCAACTCTACAACGCCTTGGATGCCCAGCCGTTCAACGGGGTGAGTTACTACCGCCTGCGTATCGTGGACAACGACGGCTCGCATGAGTTTTCGCAAGTGCGTCGGGTGACCATCGGAGTGGCCGGTGGCTTGGGCGACGTGGTGGTGTTCCCGAACCCGACCGACGGCCGGAACATCAACCTGCGACTCTCCGATCCGAATGCGAAAGTGGCGGTGATTCATGACCTGCTGGGTCGCCAAGTGGCTTTCCGCACCGCTTGGAACGCGGACGGCGACTTGGAAGTGACCTTTGCTGAAACCTTGGCCCAAGGCACGTACGTAGCCGTGGTGATGTCGGCCGACGGCAAGCAGACCAGCCGCATCCGTTTCGTAGTGCAACGGTAACCCAACCAATAGCACACGGATCGAACGGATGAAACAGATGGAAAACGGATTCAATCCGTTCCAATCTGTTTCATCCGTTCGATCCGTGTTGCTGTTTTTGGAAAAGCGTTTTAAGCAAAAATCGCCCAAAACGCACGCCATAAAATTCACACTTTTTGTACATTCATCACTCATCATTAAGACTGATGGCTTCCATCTTCTCCCGCCACTGCATGATGAGTTCAAACGTATTGTTTGATTTCACGTAGTCCATGAATCCGTAAGTCACACCTTCAGTACCGATGAGTTCCTGCAACGTCTTTTTTTCTCTTTCTGTAGGAACAGGCGGCATGAAAATCGCGATTTCGTCTATTTCGTACAGTTTTTCAAAGGTTTCGATGTCTGTGATGCCATAGGTTTCGCAGAACCGGAGCAGGAGGGGATTCATAGGGCGTGCAGGTGATAGGTTGTCAATTTTGCCCAGTGTTGTTGACAATTGCTCTGTCATGAACACTAACCGTGTAGGGATTTTGTCTTAACAAACGTTTTAGGCAAAAATCAAGAAATCCCGCAATCGGCGGGAACACCCAAAACGGCAAGCGGTTTCTTACACAAGAAGCGAATTTGTGAATAAAATGTTTAAACCGTAAATGGTTTTTCTTGCCGTCAACGTTTGTACCTTTGAAAACTAAACAGTGACAGTGTCTCTGTTCTTCGTGGTATTTGATTTTTTGCATTCAATTGACAATGACCGGCTTGTTTAGGAGGAAAGATTTTCGGGCGACTGCTTTCGCTGTGCTGTTGGTTTGGTTGGCGGTTTGGGGAATTGCCGGATGTACGGCTTCCGCCGAACACAAAAAAGCGGAATCGCCGCCCGTTGACTCGGTGACGCTGCTTTTCAATCCCGCTGACTCGGCCCACAAAGCGGCTCAGTTGGATACTTTTTTCAGGACGTTGAGTCAAACCTACGGCTTCAACGGCACTGCGTTGGTGGCACAGTATGGCAAACCCATCTACCGGGGGGCGTTTGGGTACAAAAACTTCGACAGTTATGACACGCTGACCCTAAAAACGCCATTCCAGTTGGCTTCGGTTTCCAAGCAGTTCACGGCCGTTGCCGTCATGCAGTTGCAGGAAAAAGGCCTGGTGAATTACGACGATTCCATCCAGCGGTTTTTCCCCGATTTTCCCTACCGCGAAATCTCCGTCCGTTCCCTGCTCACGCATCGGTCAGGGCTGCCCAACTACATGTACGCGTTTGAACGCATCATCCGCGACAAGGACAAGCCGCTCAGCAATGCCGAAGTTGTGGAACTGTTCGTCAAGCACAGGCCGGGCATTTACTACTTGCCCAACAAGAAGTTCAACTACAGCAACACGGGCTATTTCCTGCTGGCGGCCATCGTTGAGAAAGTGACCGGGCAGCGGTTCAAAGACTATGTGGCGCAGCACATTTTCGGCCCGGCGGGCATGACCGACAGCTTTGTGTTCGACGGCTCCGATTCTTCGCGGCTGGTGCAGGTGGCCACGGGCTACGTGGGTCGGCGGCGCGGCTTCCGGCCTGTGACCGACAACTACTACCTCGAAGGCGTGACCGGCGACAAAGGCGTGTACTCAACGGTGGAGGATATGTTCAAGTGGGACAGGGCGTTGTACTCCGGCAAAATCCTGAAAAACTGCACGCTGGAAGAGGCGTTCACGCCTCGTCACGCCGACGTGAAGAACTATTTCAACTACGGCTTCGGCTGGCGCACCCACTATGCTCCCGGCGGCGAGCCGCTCATTTTCCACGCCGGCTGGTGGCACGGATTCAAGACGTACTTCATGCGCAACCCGCGCGACCAAAGTTGTATCGTGGTGCTTAGTAACGTAGCCAACAACCACAGTCTTGCCCGCATCAACATTGCCCAAGCCATTCTGTATCCGCAACGGGCCAACTTCTACCTCCGCCGTCCCGACACGACGCAGACGGAATAGAAAAGCCGATGCTTCGTTCTTCGATGCTTCGTGAAAGCGTTTTAGGCAAAAATCATCCAAAACGCTTCATATTTAGAAGTTGCGGCGTGCAACGCCGCCCGAAGCATCGAAGTACGAAGCATCGAAGTACGAAGCATCGAAGTACGAAGCATCGAAGTACGAAGCATCGAAGTACGAAGCATCGAAGTACGAAGCATCGAAACCTCGCTGCACCAGACCATAACCGACCTGCACGTTGAAGACACCAAACTGCTCACTACTGACTACGACGAACTGTACCGGAAACTCGTTGGCCGACAGATGATTGGCACGCGGCGAGTGGGCAAAAACCTGTTCGTGTTGCTTGACGCGCCGTATGCTTTGCACCTGCATTTCGGCATGACGGGCGGCTTGGCCTATTTTCGCCACGACGAAGACACGCCGCGTTTCGCCCGCATTGTTTTCTTTTTTGCCAGCGGTTTCCGGCTCGGCTTCCTTTGTCCGCGCAAATTTGAACGCGTGGGTTTGGTGGACGACATTGACGCGTACCTGACCAGAAAGAAAATCGCACGGGACGGGCTGGAAATTACCGTTGCCGAACTGTCAGCCGCTCTGAAACGCCGAAAAACGCCCGTCAAAGCCGCCCTGCTCGACCAAGCGACCGTGGCGGGATTGGGCAACTGGATTGTGGACGAAGTGCTGTTTCAAGCCGGTGTCCATCCCGAAAAAACAGCCGCTGCCTTAACGGGTGCAGAAATAGAAAGACTGCACGCCGCCACGCTGCTGGTGTTGCAAACGGCCATCGCCCACGAAGCCGCCTACGGGCGTTTCCCAATTTCGTTCCTCATCCACGCCCGCGAATGGGACGTTTCGCCGTACCCCGACAAAAACGCCCACCGGCATTGTCCGCGTTGTGGAACCGGTCTGCAAATCGGTACCGTAGGTGGCCGCACCACGTATTTCTGCAACGTCTGCCAACAGTAACACAACCTCATTACAGGAGAAAAGACGAAAGAGCAAAGAAAAAAGAGCGGCCCGGCAAGCCCTCTTTTCTCTTTCTTCTTTTGCCCAGTAGTGTGGAAATAACTCCAGCAAAAGGCGTTTTGGGCAAAAATCGCCTAAAACGTAATTGATAACCCCGTGATTATTAGCTTACAGCAACTATAATGCGTTTTGGGCAATTTTTGCCTAAAACGCCCAAGAAAAAGTCAAGCCTGATGGTGATTAAAAACTTAACAATTCGTTGATGAACATCATGGCGGCATCG
>JALOMD010000601.1 GCA_025455595.1 Cytophagales bacterium
GCTCGCACCAAGGCAGCCGCCAGTGACCATTTGGCTAACAACCCGCTCCGCTACGAACGCTGGGCGGAGTTTGTGTGCGAAGGACAATGGTGGTTTGACGTGTGCCGTTGGCGTATTGGTGCGCAAGAAAGCTCTTACTACCAAGCCGTAATGAGCGGGCCTATCAACTGGAATGATAACAAGTATGCCATGCCCATCCCGGAAGCCGAGCGACTCAATAACACGCTGATAACCCAGAATCCGGGCTATTGACCGGCGTGTATCTTCAAGCAAGAGCGTTTTGGGCAAAAAATGCCTAAAACACACACAAAAGACCTTGAGAAAATCAAGGTCTTTTGTGTAAATAGACGTTTCTGTACAGAGGCCGAACACATTACTCATCAGTACTTGTGTGTCGCCCCAAGTGCATGGTCAGCGTTTTAGGCAATTTTTGCCCAAAACGCCTGTCAATACAAAACCGTATTTTCCGATAAACAGAAAACACCGTCATGAAAGCACGTTTTCTATTTTTTCTCATTTTCCTCACGGCTTGCCTGTTCGGATGCCGTAAAATAGAAGCCCCTCTGTTTGAGCGACTCGGCCCCGACAAGACAGGCATTGGATTCAACAACCGAATCACAGAAAACGACACATTGAACGTATTGGATTTCGAATACATCTACAACGGCGGCGGCGTGGGCGTGGGCGATTTCAATAATGACGGCTTGCAGGACATTTTTTTCAGCGGTAACCAAGTGCCAAGCAAATTGTATCTGAACAAAGGTGATTTCAAATTTGAAGACATCACCGCAGCGGCCAACATCCGCACGCCATACTGGAACACCGGTGTGTCGCTGGTGGATATCAATCAAGACGGTTTGTTGGACATTTACCTTTGTACGGCCAATCCAAAATCGAAGCAAGGCAAAAATTCGCCCAACCAGCTTTTCGTCAACCAAGGGCTGAACCAACAGAAAATCCCGGTTTTCCAGGAAATGGCAACCGAAGTCGGTTTGGCCGACACCAGCTATTGCACCCAAGCCGCATTCTTCGACTACGACCTCGACGGCGACTTGGACATGTACCTGCTCAACAACGCGTTGGAATCGTTTGACCGCAGCCTTCCGCTGGGACAGCGCAAAGACGGCACCGGCCGCAGTACCGACCGACTGTACAGGAACGACCAAGCCCCCCAACCCCCTTCGGGGGTTGGGGAACTGCTTCATTTCACGAACGTTTCCAAAGAAGCCGGAATCACCATTGAGGGTTGGGGATTGGGCGTGGGCATCGCGGACTTGAACAATGACGGCTGGCCGGATGTGTACTGCGCTAACGACTTTCAGTCGAACGACCTGCTGTGGATGAACAATCGAGACGGCACATTCACCAACCGCATCGCCGACTGTATGCAGCACCAAAGCTCTAACAGCATGGGTGTTGACATTGCCGACATCAACAACGATGCGCTACCGGAAATCGTGACGCTGGACATGATGCCCGAAGACAACCTGCGTCAGAAAAGCATGTTCAGCAAACCCAATTACGAACGTTACCAATTGGCACGGGAACGGAAATACCAGCCGCAGTTTGTACGGAATTCGATGCAACTCAACAACGGTCTCGATGCAGAAGGCAACCCCGTTTTCAGTGAAATCGGCTACATGGCTGGTGTTTATGCCACTGATTGGAGTTGGAGCAGCCTGCTCGCTGATTTTGACAACGACGGTTACCGGGATTTACTGATCACAAACGGCTACAAAAAAGATGTTACCAACCTGGACTTCGCCGCCTACAACCAAGAGAATATGTTTCTGTTGGAAAAGCCCGAAAAAGACAGTCGACTAAAAAGACTACAGGAAATGGAATCATTGTTGGGTGTACACAAGTCCAATTTCATTTTCCGCAACAAAGGCGATTTGACGTTTGAAGACGTGACAGAAAAATGGGGTTTGAAAATCCCGTCGTACAGCAACGGTGCCGCCTACGCAGACTTTGACAATGATGGCGACTTGGACATTGTGATTAACAACATCAATGCCGAGGCGTTTCTGTACCGGAACAATCTTTTCTCAGGCCAGCAGTCGGGGGTCAGAAGCCAAAATAATTTTTTGCGCATCAAACTGATTGGGAAAACAGGTAACGCAGGCGGCTTGGGAGCCAAAATCACTATTTTCTACAGTAAAAAACAACAATTCGTCCAGCATTCGCCATACCGGGGCTACAAATCAACGGTGGAACCGATGCTACATCTCGGATTAGGCAGTAACACAAAGATAGACTCTGTCAAGGTTGTTTGGCAAAGCGGCAAACAGCAAATCTTCAGGAATATCGCTGCCAACCAAACGATTGAGGTACAAGAGCAAAACGCAAATACAATCTCAAAGTACAGCGTTGGTTCAAAAACCGAAAGCCCAACAATTTTTCGGGAAACCGGCCAGCCTTACGGTCTTTCGTTCACACACCAAGAAAACGATTTTGTTGATTTTAAGCACCAAAACTTGCTACACCGCAAGCATTCGCAACAAGGGCCGGGCTTGGCGGTGGGCGACATCAACGGCGACGGACTGGATGATGTTTTCATAGGCGGTTCCTCGCAAAAGAGCGGGATGTTTTTCCTGCAAAAGCCAGACGGCACGTTTGGAAAAAATTTCCTTCAGGACACATTGAATGCCAAGATACCGGAAGATACGGGCGTATTGCTCTTTGATGCCGACAACGATGGCGACAATGATTTGTACTGCGTAAGCGGCAGCAGTGAATTTGGCAGAAATACGCGTTTTTACGGAGACCGTTTTTACAGAAACTTAGGCAAAGCAAAGTTCCAATTAGACACTACCGCTCTGCCCAATACAGAAAGTAGTGGCAGCGTGGCAACTGCCTGCGACTATGACAAAGACGGCGACTTGGACTTGTTTGTAGGTGGCCGCGTCTCGCCGATGGAATATCCAGCAGCCCCGCGCAGCCATTTGTTGCAAAACAATGGCAAAGGGCATTTTACAGACGTTACCGAAACCATTGCCCCTGAATTGCGAAACCCCGGCATGGTCACTGCCGCCCTGTGGACTGACTACGACAACGACAACTGGCCCGACCTGCTGCTGGCCGGCGAGTGGATGCCGATTACGCTACTCAAAAACGAAGGCGGCAAAACATTCAC
>JALOMD010000030.1 GCA_025455595.1 Cytophagales bacterium
CGGTGCTGGATTTCGTGCTGAAAAACTACCGCTACGCCTCGCTGCCGGAACTGAACGCGGTGCTCGGCCAGTACAACGTCAGGGCCGATTGCGGCAAGGAGGATTCTAAGCTTAGGCAAAACGGCGGACTGGTGTACGGGGTGCTGGACGAAGCGGGCAACCGGGTGGGCGTTCCCATCAAGGCCGGCGACTTTCCGGGCAAGCCCACGCTGGCGTTCCTCCAGTCGAAGTACGCGGCCAACGACGCCCTGCGCCAGCCGCACAAAAGCCGGGTGAGGAACGCCGTTGACCGGACTTTGTCGTCCGGTGTCCGAACCCTGACGGACTTGCAGGCGGCCTTGGCAAAGGAAGGGATCGGGCTGCTGCCACGGCAAAACCCGGAAGGGGTGACTTATGGCCTCACTTACATTGACCACACCACCCGCTGCGTGTTCAACGGCAGTGCGCTGGGCAAGGCTTACAGTGCCAAGGCCGTTTTGGAACGTTGCAACCAAAGCCGACAGATTGCTGGGAAAACGGAAACGGGATCCAAGCCCGAAACCCTGAAAGCTGCGGCGTTGCGTTCGGATGGCAGGGAACATGGTGAGAAAACCGGCTCTTCGGAAAACCAACCTTTGGGGCAAAAAGATTCGGGGAACCGTGGTATTGTGATGGAAGCGTTGGATGCACTGCTGAAACCGGAACACGGTCATGATTATGTGCCGAACAGCCTCAAGAAGCGTCGAAGAAAGAAGAAAAAGAAACGTATTTCAAACCAACCTTAAACCTTGCGACGATGGGCAATCAGACTGGGGAGAACGAGCAGACGTTGCGGAAGATTCTGGACATGACCCGCCTGATGGGGATTGTCGTCCTGGCCTTGCACTTTTATTATTTCTGCCACCAGGCCTTCCAAGCGTGGGGGCTGACGATGGCTTTCACCGACCGGTTGCTGACCAACGTCCAACGCACCTACCTCAACGACGTGATGGAGCAACCCGAAGGCCAGATCGCCTCGGCCAAGGTGGCAATGGCACGGCTGGCCTCGCCCCAATTGTACTACGGCCTTCGTTAAACATTTGGTACAAAGGTATCATTGACAGATAATAAGATATTGACACACAGTTGATTAAGTTATTTTTTAAACTAAAACTCTATTCTGACAATCCTGTGTGATTTGTGTTAGTCTACTTGTTAAGTTCGATTAGCTTCTGTTTTAACTTGTCGTTTAGATGTTTTCTTACCCAAAACACATGGTGATGCAAATCGTGCAGGAACGTTATGTGCCTGATAATTTTAACGTACACAGAAAGTAAGGCCTTCGATATTAGAGTTACTATGAGCTGATAATCAGACACTTATAAAAAACAAACGCAGCCGCTCGTCTCCGGCGAGTGGCAACTATCACCCGGCCTCTGGCCGGGAACAGGTCAAACAAAACATTGGAAAACACATTAAAAACACTGATTATCAGACACTTATGTATAAACAAGCCTGTTCGCTGGCATCTGATTCCGGCCAGAGGCCGGGTGATAGTTGCCACTCGCCGGAGGCGAGCGGCTGTGCTACTTTTTTATAATAAGTTGATAATCAGCATATAGTAAATCTATTATTAATTTTTGACTTGTTACCGATTGAGACTGATGAAGCAAAAAACAGTAAGTAGGTTCAAAGTACAGTCAAACTTGTAAACTATTGATTGGTTAAATTGATTTGACCAAATGCAAAGCCAAACCGTACAAGGCATTCACGCCAATCCACACAATCATATTCACCTTGAAACGATACAAGGCCACCAGCGAAACCACAATCCAGGCCAGCATCCAGTACTCAGGTTGGCTCCATTGGCTTTTGGGAAATACAATGGCTTTGGCCAGGTAAATCGCCAGATTTAGAATCACGCCGACTACGGCAGCAGTCACCAAACCGAGCAGTTGCTTCAACTTCGGGTTGTCCTGCGTGCGTTCGATGATCGGGGCACCGGCGAAAATGAAAAGGAAACACGGCAGGAACGTGTAATACGTAGTGGTGACCAGTCCCAAACCAGCCATTGCCGTCGAACCACCGAACTGATGGTAACCCGCCATGAAACCCACGAACGCCAGCACTATGATCAGCGGGCCGGGCGTGGTTTCGCCCAGGGCCAGCCCGTCCATCATCTCCAGGTTCGACAGCCAGTGCAGTTTCTCCACGCTGACCTGCGCCACGTAGGGCAGCACCGCATACGCCCCGCCGAAAGTGACCAACGCCGCCTGCGTGAAAAACACCGTCAGTTGTTGCCAGAAACCGAATTCCGGGGCGAACCGATAAAACAGACCCAGCGGCAGCAACCACAGCACGGCAAACACGGTCAGTTGCACCATCAGGCGCCGAATCACACTGTAAGTGTGAAACCCGGGAAATACTTGGATACCCCTATGTTCATAGGCTTCCTTGGATGCCATTGGCCAAACAATGGAGTATTGACGGAAAAGTATTTTTTAGGGAAAATCAACAAGATATTATGCAATTGTTTCGTTTTTATACATTACTTGTTCGTTTTCTGCTGTTATTGGACGACGACCTGTTGTAAATAAAGAAGAAAATTGCATGTACGGTTCGTTCACTTTTTGTCTAACATGAAATTTTTTTTCATACCTGTAGTCCTTGCGGTCTTTTCAGTCCTTCACATCCGGGCGCAGTCTTTCCCTGATCTCCGCTTCAGGGTTTTCTCCACAAAGCAAGGACTAAGCCACGCCGGCATTTATAAAATGACCCAAGACCGGCACGGGTATTTGTGGATTGCCACCGCCGCCGGACTCAATCGCTTTGACGGTGCGCGGTTTGTCCCTTACCCGCACCGGCCCAAAAACCCGCTCACGCTACCCAGCAATTTCATTCACGATCTGTGTGTTGATCCACACGGCACAGTTTGGGTAGCTACCTTCAAAGGCATAGGCCGTTTCGTGTACGAAAAGGATTGCTTTGTACGTGTCCCCACCGTTGCAAACACTCGTATTTCCCGACCCATACCTATTGGTATAGCGGCAGATGCGGAACGTTTGTGGGTGGCATATGCCAACGGAGCGTTGTGCTCATTGAATCTGCGTAATAGTAGAAACGGAATCTATGTGCATGATACGACTGTCGGAAAACCCATGCAACTCATGGCCGACCCCGACAGAAAATCGCTGTGGGTGGCAACTACTCGCGGCCTGTACGAGTTTGACATCAATGCCCGGAAATACAACTTGCGTTGGAAAAGTGCTTCTGCCGACGGACACCGGGAAATGATAGGTGCCCTCTGCAAAGGCCATGACGGACAGTTGTGGTTGGTGTCCAACGGCGGCGAACTGGTACGCTACCAGCCCCAAAACCAACAGGCGGAAGTGTTCCCCTACATACTGCCGGATGGTGAAAATGCTTTGAGTATGCCCACAGGGATGACAGAAGGGACGATCGGTGCGTCGTGGTACGTTGCCGTCACTACGCGGAACGGATTGGTTCTGTTTGATCCGGTGACGAAACGCTTCCGCCGGCAACAACAAGACGACAAGGACAAGCAAAGCCTTCCGGCCAATTACCTGGCCCACATCTGTACAGACCGAACCGGACTGCTTTGGGTCGGCTCGGCGGACGGGCTGGCTTACGCCGAGCGGACATCGGCCAATTTCACCACCGAGTACCTGCTTTCCCCCGATACGGAAGAGGAAATCACCGCCCTGCGGCCTTCACGCACGAAAGATCGTCTTTGGGTGGGTTCTTCTGTGAGTCTGAAGTCTTATGACACAGAAAGACACCGCGTTGTGTTTGAGCTACCTGTACCCGGCAAACGGAAAATCACCGCCTTGCAAGAGGATGACAAGCAACGTGTTTGGGTGGGCACTGACCGGGGGCTTTTGGTCTATGATTTGGCAAGACAAAAATGGTTGGCGGTCGCTAAGCTGGGCGATGCGTTTGCCGACAATCCGGTTACCGTGATTGCCCCGGACAAACGCGGCCGGCATTGGATTGGCACCGACAAAGGGATTCGCATTTATGACGACCAGTTGCGGTTTGTACGGAATTACTCAGAAGACCCAGAAACGGACAACGGCATGACGGGTCGTTATGTCAATTGCATTCACACCGACGCTGCCGGATACACTTGGGTAGGGACAAGGCAACTGCTGCGCTACGATCCTGCCCGACAAAAGTTCCAAAGCATCAGAACCGAGAGCCGCGAAGCGTATTTCCCCAATTGCATAGCCGAAGACGCACGGGGCAACCTGTGGATTGGGACGGGAGCCGGCATGGGAACTTTCAATCTCAAAAAAGGTACTATTTCGTTTTACGACGAAGACAATTCGGATGTAGCCTCGGCGGTGTTTTCCATGGTTGTGGATGCGCAGCAGCGGCCTTGGCTATGGTCTGCCAACAGCCTGTACCGGTTTGATCCCGCAACCGGCCGGAGCAAAATCTACCGCCCGCAGGACGGGCTGGTGCATCAGGCAAACGGCGGGCAACAACTGGTTCCTGCACCGGACGGTGGTTTTTACATCATGCTGCGCAAAGGTTTCCAGTATTTTCATCCGCAGCGCATCCATCAGGATACCACACGGGCACCGATGGTTCTTTCGCACCTGATGATTGAGGATCGTTTCTTCACGGCCGATGCGAACACACTCAGGGATACAGTGCTTGAATTGTCTTACAAACAGAACATGCTCTGCTTTCAGTTTTCGGCTACGGACTTTCACCGGAGCGACGAGACACGGTACATCTATCAACTCGAAGGCGCGGACAAAGGCTGGTCATCGCCCGTCGGCAGCCAGATGGTGACCTATCCTGACCTGGATGACGGAGAATACACGTTCCGCGCAAGGGCACGCAATTACGACGGCTATTGGCAGCCTGACGAATTGTTGGTACGGGTGCGCATCTTGCCGCCATTCTGGAAAACGGGTTGGTTTCTCGCCTTGTGCGCAGGTGCAACTTTGGGACTGGCGTACGTCGTTTACCGCAGCCGGATGAATAAAGTCAGGCGGGAGGCGACACTGAAAATAAAAGCTCTGGATGCCGAAATCAAAGCATTGCGGGCACAATTAAACCCGCATTTCACGTTCAATTCACTGACCGCCATCCAGAACCTGATTCTGGACGAACAAAACGACTTGGCTTCGGGCTATCTGGCGAAGATGGCCCGGCTGATGCGCTTTATTCTGACCAATTCAGAGAAAGACATGATTCCGCTGCACGACGAAATCGAATTGTTGCGTTTGTACCTGGAAATGGAATCGTTGCGGTTCGATCATTCGTTTACCTACGAGATTCGCTACAACGGACAACCAGCCTCCAACACTGTGATGATTCCGGGAATGGTGTTCCAGCCGTTTGTCGAAAACGCGATTTGGCACGGACTCATGCACCGGGAAGGAAAGAAAACGTTGTCCGTAACGTTTGCCATCTTGCCGGAAACCAAGCAAATCGTGGGCGAGGTGGAGGACAACGGCATTGGCTGCAAACAGGCGTTGCAAAATAGTATTTTTTCACCCCACAAAAGCCGGGGTATGGAATTGATCGGGCAGCGGCTGGCCGCAGCCGAACGGCAAACCGGTGTGCCGAGTCGCTTTGAAGTGATTGATTTGGTGGATTCGGAAGGGCAACCTGCCGGGACGCGAATCAAAGTGATACTGCCGCTGGTGATTGAACAGAAAACAACGCGTAAATCGGTGGGAGAGAACCCTGTGAAGCATCCGTCCTGAACGCCGCACTTGCGCTTTAAAAACCAGTACACATGCTGCAAGCCCTGATTATAGATGACGAACCGCACGCCCGACAGACATTGGAAAAACTGCTCGCCCGGCATTGCCCGGAAATCACTTCGGTTTTAACGGCAGCAGGCGGAGCAGAGGCAGTTGAATTGCTCGATCAGCACGAGGTGAGGCTGGTGTTTCTGGATATGCAAATGCCCTGTATGTCGGGGCTGGAGTTGCTCGATGCCCTGAAAAACAAGCCTTTTGATGTGATTTTCACTACGGCGCACCACGAATACGCCATCGAAGCCATCCGCCAGAGTGCCTTGGACTACCTGCTCAAACCCATTGATGCCGACGAACTCAAAGCCGCTGTCCAGAAGCATCTGCAACGCCGCCACACGGTACACAACCTGGTGGATTTGTACGCTGATTTACTAACCCGATTAACCTCGGCAACCGAGCAAACTACCGAAGCCCGGCTGCTGGTGAATACGCACGACGGGTTGTTTTCCCTCGATCCCGAAGAAATCCTTTACCTGAAAGGAGACCGCAACTACACGTGGTTTTATTTGCAGGACGGCAGAAAAATCATGAGTGCCAAGACGCTGAAAGATTACGAAAGCCAACTGCCTGTCGATTATTTTTTCCGCATCCACAAATCGCACTTGGTCAACCTGCATCATCTCAGCAGAATCCTCCCCTTAGACCGGCTCGAACTCCAAGACGGCTCGGTGCTGGAAGTGTCGCGCCGCCGCCGCGCCGAACTGCTCCAAAAACTCTCCCTTCCCACCGCTTGATAATTCAACCGTGCGTTGGATAACCCGATCGTTACCATTCCTTTCGGTCGGGTTACTATTGCATGATTCCTCCGTAAAACCACCTTCTGCGGAGGAAGAACCGGCCTGCAAAAAGAGTATCTTTTCAAATGCCCAAACCCTGCTTGCTCCGACAGGCCGGTGGCTGCACACACTCACAAACCGGTGCCGCGCAGGGGTTTGTCGAAAAACGCCCAAAACGGCTTTGTTAACTTCAACAAAGGCGTTTCAGGCGTTTTTTGCTGAATCTGTGCGTGACACCGGCTGCAAACCGAAACCTTTCCATGAAATCCATCATCCAAGAAACGTCTTTCTTGTTGAAAGACGAAGCATCGCTTATTTTCCAACTGCTGCCCGATGCCCTTTCCAACGTACCGTTTCACCAGGACACCGAGGCCGTCACCCGCTATTTCGCCCAAGGGTTTCCCTTGCATCTGGGTGTGCATCAGGTTTCGCCCGTGCAACAGCCTCCCGCGCAATACACCCAGCCGCACGTGCATGAACAGCACGACGAGATAAACATCATTGTCTCGCCGCAGGAACTGGTGTACCGGATACAACTCGGTTCCAACGAGTACACCGTGCACAACAACGCCTGCATCTGGATTCCTAAAGGGGTAATCCACTCAGCCAATGTACTCAAAGGGACTGGCTACTACATTGCCCTGCGCCTTCAGTAAACGGCTTCTCTCCGCCTTCCTCTGGCCGTTTGATAACCCAACTGTGCATTGGATAAGTGCTTGGTTACCAATTAGCGAGAGGTTTTTACTATTGTGGGAAAACTGTTCAATTAACCATTCAGTGATAGGAAGTATGAACATCGTCATTTTCGGAGCGTCCGGAAGAACCGGAACGGAGCTGGTTCGGCAGGCGTTGGCTCAGGGTCACCGGGTCACTGCTTTTGTCAGAAACCAGGCGCGTCTTCGGCACATACACCATCAAAACCTGACGGTTGTCGAAGGTGATTTGAACAACGCAGCGCAAGTAAGTTCGGCCATGCGCGGGAATCACGCTGTCATCAGTGCGCTGGGCGTTTCCAAGACATTGCGGCACGACCCCGAAGTGGTCAGGGGGATTTCGGTAATTGTCAATGCCATGGAAAAGGAAAAAATTGACCGGTTGGTTTATCTGAGCGTATTTCTTGCCTATGCCAAACCCCGGCAGTTCAGTTTCTTTGTCCACAACATACTCCGCAAAATTATTCGCAAGGAAGTGTTAGATCATGAGCAAAAAGAGCGACTCATCCGCGAACGGGTGAAAGCATACACGATGGTTCGCGCCTGTCGGTTGACAGACAAGCCGTTTACCGGCAATTATCACCACGGCGAAACGATTGCCATCAAGAACTTTCTTCCTTCTGTCCCAAGGGCTGATGTCGCCCATTTCATGCTCAGTCAACTGGCCGACACAACCTATCTCAACAAGCCTGTCTTGCTGACGGCAAACCCTTGATTTTTAACCAGCTACCACTTTGGAAACAGCCATTCAATTAAACGAAAACAGCATTGACGCACTGCGTAACCGCATTGAAGGTCAGGTGTTCTTACCGGATGAAACCTACTACCATGCCTATGCGAAAGCGTGGAACCTGAATGCAACCCAATCGCCCGCAGCAGTGGTCGTGCCCACCTCCGTTGCTGATGTGGTTGCCGCCGTACGGTTTGCCAACGAACAAAACCTTGGCATTGGCGTGATGGCAACCGGCCACGGCGTGGGCAAGCCTTGCAACGGCGGCCTGCTCATCAACACCTCCCTCATGCGCAATGTGGAAATTGACGCTTCCACGCAACGGGCAAAGGTGGAGGCCGGTACCCTGTGGAAAGACGTGATTGCGGCGGCCTGCGAATACGGACTGGCCTCACTGGCCGGATCGGCCCCTCACGTCGGGGTGGTAGGCTACACCATGGGCGGCGGCTTTGGCTATTTGGGCCGAAAATACGGATTGAACGCCAGCAGTGTCACGGCTGCCGAGATTGTGACCGCCGACGGCAGCGTGGTGTATGCCGATGAATACAAGAACGCAGATGTATTCTGGGGCATAAAAGGCGGGGGCGGCAACTTCGGAATCGTGACTTCGCTTGAATTTCGTCTGTACCCAATCCAATCCGTGTACGCCGGGGCGGTGTTTTACCCAATGGAGCACGGACGCGCACTGCTTGACGCTTTCGCCGAGTGGACGCAGGCCATTCCCGATGAGATTACCCCGGCTTTTGCGTTCATGAATGTGCCGGACATTCCGGCGGCACCTCCAGCCTTGCGGGGGCGTTCCGTGATAGCCGTCAAAGGTTGCTATTGCGGGGAGAAACCCGAAGCGGGCGAACAACTTTTCATGCCCATGCGAAAACTGTTCACACCCGTGGCCGATACGTTCCGAATCATGCCGGTAGCTGAGATGCACACCATCAGCAACGACCCCGTTGACCCAATACCAATAGTACAATACGGAACCATGATTCGTGACCTTTCCTCGCAAACGATGGATGCCCTCGTTGCGGTGGCGGGTGCCGATTCCTTGTCGCCGATGCTGATGGTTGAGTTGCGTAAACTGGGAGGCGCACTGAACGGTCACAGTAACGAGATGAACCTGATGGGTGATGGCCAAGCGCAGTTTTCCCTGAATGCCATCGGAGCCACTTTCACGCCTGTCATGGCCGAGAAAGTCGCCACGCATCTGAGACGACTGAAAAACGCCATCCGGCCTTATGCCACGGATGAGGTTTTTTCGAACTTCATGGAAGTGGACCCGTCTGCGGAACGGGTGCGCAACGCCTACACGACACCAGACTGGCAGAAACTGATGGCTCTCAAAGCGAAAGTTGACCCAACGAACCTTTTTCGCTTCAACCGGAATATCCCGGTTCTTTAGTTCCGGTTTGTTTTTCCATAACGCCTTACATTAAATTTCACACTTCATCTGATTGATTCATGAAACCATTAAATATCGCTTTTTTTCCAAGCCTTTTACTGACGGGATTTTCCGGCGGAATGGGATTTGCCAACGCTGTCGGCTACTTGCCCGCCGTAGAGATTTGCAAACCTGAACACCTGCTTGCCTTCTGGAAAGATGCCGATCATTATTTCCGTGTCCGCATGCCCATATTTGGCAACGGTTTGCAAATCACCTTGCTGGTCACCCTCGTTCTGATGCGAAAGCAATGGCGCACCGCCCCGTTCTGGTTGCTTGCCGCTGCCTTGGGAGCCACTGTCCTGGATTTGGTTACCATCCTGACCGAAAACCTGCCTACCAACGAATACATCCAAGCCATCCCGGAGGGCGCACCCATTCCGGATGACTTTGAGAAATACCGTCAGTTGGCGTTGCACGCGCACTACAAGCGGTGTGTGTTCATGATTGCCTCGTTTGTACTGACATTGTCTTCTTACTTCCTGTACAGAGAAACCAAGAAAGAAGCCGTGTTGGTGGCGCGGTAATCGGGGGTTTTGCGTTTTTGAAAGATACTATAGCGACCGTACATGATTTATGTTAAAGAAATATATTTTGCGTTTTGAGCAATTTTTGCCCAAAACGCCCTGCTCCTAAATCCAATAACTAACCCTTGATACAAATCACGTGCGGTTGCTGTATTTTCTCATTTGTTTGCTGTGCTATTGATCTGTATGCTGACAGAATGGAGAAATCATAACCTTCTGTTAGTGCCAACGTTAGTGAAACTTTCATGACTGACACTTAATTGAAAATAAAAATGGACTGGATTGCATTGTTGAAAACAATAGGAATTTGTTTCGTTTCAATAATCATTGAGGCTGTCTCAGCAACTAATGGCGAAAAAAAGTGGTTTGAGAGCCTAAGGCAACCAAAGTATTCATTCCCATTCTCTTTCTGGTATATTGTTGGTGGAATTTACTATGTCATTTGCGGTATCATAGGTTACAGACAATTTCATAGTGCCACTGATGTTTCCATTATCTCAGTTATTTTACTGACACTCATAATGATAGTGAACGGGTTAACTAATTTCATTTTATTCAAATTTCGTTCTTTGAAAGTATTCTACATTGTTCTGTATCCATTCATTGCCTTGTTTATTATACTTATAGCTGTACTTGCCAAAATAGACAGATTAGCGGTTGTACTTGCGGGTATTTATTTGATTTGGTTGGTTTACGACCTGTATTATTTTCTGAACCTGTGGCGGCTAAACAAAGATAACTTATAATTGCTAACATTAACAGTATACTAAGGTACTGGTAAAAGTGACCTACCAACAAACGTTCGCTAACAGTGTTCTTGATGTTTTTCGGTTTTTTTACAACACTCACTTGATACAACTGTAGCTTACAGAGCATGTCCATTAAAAAAATACCATCATCATGAAATTCATAACACTGCTTTTGTTCCTCTTCAGTGCTACAGCAGCTCTGTCTCAGGTTCCGAATTATGAAACGCAGGTTGTCCAGGCAGATGCGCAATTAAACGAATTCATCAGAAAGAACGAAGCTGCCAAGGCAGAATCGTTTTACGCCAAAGACTTCGTACTGACAACATCCGCCGGTAAGTTAAAGAGCAAAAGCGATATGCTTGGCGAGATTGGTTCACCTGACCTGAAGCTGGAAGTAAACGAAACAGAAAATGCAAACGTGCGGGTGCTGAATTCCACGGCGGTTCTTACGGGCAAGCTGCACCAGAAAGGCAGTTACAAAGGACAGGCATTTGACCATTTCCTGCTGGTGACGGATACGTGGGTAAAGACCGGGACAGGCTGGAAACTGCTCTCCGGCCACGCGACACTTCTTCCCAAATAAGTAGCGGACACACTAACCTCTTTTACCCCTGACAACCCGATTATGTCCAATACAATCGCAAAGCCAAGCATGGTTTTGATAGTCGGATTCGCCTTTGCGTGCATCCGCTGCACAACTACGGAAGATACCACCGACACACCGCCGCAACCGGTGGAGGTGGTGACGGCAGTGCCTGCTTCGCTGGGGCTTGACCCGTTTTACAAAAGGCTCAATTCGGGTTTCAAGTTAATGTGTAAATTGGGGCAAAAAAGCCATGCTGGTTCGTATTGATGAAATCGTTGACGACCGACTTTGTTACGAGA
>JALOMD010000602.1 GCA_025455595.1 Cytophagales bacterium
AAGACTGCACTTACAATCCATTACAGACAAACATCCGCTTGTCCAAGCTGACGTTAGTCTTGATGCTTGTGTACGTCTTTCTCTTAAAAGGCCCACCGGACGCTTCAACAACAAACGGAAACATCACTCCGTCAACCGAACGATAGTCGCTGTAATAAAGTATCCAGCCGTCAGGGCCGCTTGCGAAATGTGTTTGCTGCATAAACAGCAGGTGCGTCTCTTTGTCAATGTAATACAGGTGATACATTTTCTCATCTTTCTGAAGCTTTATCAGGATACAATCCTTGCCCTCTGCTTTCTCAACGCCCACAACCGAAGCGGCATAGCCGTTGCTCTTGTAATCAATCAATCCGTTTTGGAAGAAACCAGACCCGTTTGTCGGTTTCGCCACTTTCAGTCTGAACGTGGTGTCCGTGCCGAATATTTTCCTGTCCGACAGGCAGGCCAGTCCTCCGTTGGTCACTGTTCTCACAATCATGTTGCGAGCCGTGTCCACCAAGTAATGCAGACTCAAGTCAGGGCGTGCATAGTACCCGTTTTGAACGCCGCCTTGGTCGTTTACTGTTACACACACCATCGTTTTTACCGAGTCCAAACGTTGTCTTCCGCCCAAGGCGGCGATGTGTTTGTCGTAAACTTCCCCAAAGTTTTGACTAAGTGTTGTATGAGCAACCAGAAGGAAGAACATGGCAACAACAAACGGGACTGCCTTAGACTGCGGCATGGCTGATACGAAATGATGCACAATTAATCAGAAAGCATTGTAGAAAAACACTTTGCAAAAAACGGAAAAACCTTGTCCGCCGATTCGTGCGCTGTGGCGTACGGACAGGCGTTTTGGGCAAAAAATGCCCAAAACGCCCGTCTGTAGGGGCGGGGCTTGCCCCTGCCCTTGTTTCCCACAGGCTCGGATTATCCTTTGCCGAGCCTACCCGTGAGTGGGCGGGGGCAAGCCCCGCCCCTACGTTCGGAACCAAAAGCCCAAATCTTAAACAGTCACTCTGAACAAATTTTATTTGGCATTACCGCGGTTTTGCGAAATGCGGGCATACACCAGTTCGTCCAAGTCGTCGGTTCCCAAAAACGCGGCTATCTTCCGCTTGGTGCATTTGTTCATGTTTTGGGTTTCGTTCTCGTGGGAGCGGTGGCCGTAGATGCGTTTTAGAGTATTGGCACTGATGTCCAACAAAGTGGACAGGTAAACGAAATGGCCGTTTTCCCATTCCTCCACGGGTTTTCGCAGGCACTGCCATCCGTTTGCCTTGGTGTACTCCTTTTCAACCACGGAGCGTGCTTTCTCAGTGAGGATTTGAGCCAAGGCATCGTGATAGGAGTTCTGGCCGCCTTTTATGCAGCGCATCTGTGCGTCAGGCAACGCATCGGTCTCCCAGCGGAGGAACTGCCGGGAAAAGGTTTGCTTGTTTCGCCGTGGCGAAAGAAGATTCAAGACTGGCATAGCTGTAAGCGTAGTTTTTCAACAAACAAATGATTCTCATTAGTGAAAACGCACTTGAGGAAGGTGTTGTCCAACACGAGCCTGCCACCCATCCGTAACTACAAAACTTGATACGCCTTGAAGTTATTGTACAACTTTTGCAGTTTTTTCGTCCCGGCTCTCTATTTCACAATCACCATCACCTCCAGCCGCGACGGATAGCGAGCATCATGGTGCAAACGGTGCATGGCTTTTTGGAAATCAGGCTCGCGGGCCTCAGCGATGCGCATGAATTTCTGCGGGTTGCGGTCCACCAGCGGGAACCACGAGCTTTGCACCTGCACCATGATGCGGTGGCCTTTTTGGAATGTGTGCGCCACGTCGGGCAGCTCGAATTTCACTTCCGAGACTTGGTTAGGCACAAAAGCTTCGGGTTTTTCAAAGCTGTTGCGGAACCGGCCGCGCATCACTTCGGCCCGCACAAGTCGCTGGTAACCAGCCATTTGTATGCCTTTCGGATTCGGAGTTAGATTGGGTGTCTCGTCGGGCAGCACGTCAATCAGCTTGACAATGAAATCCGCATCGGTGCCAGTGACGGAGACGAACAAATCGGCGGTCAGTTTGCCGGTCAGGGTCAGGTCTTCTGTCAGTACGTCGCTTTGGAACACCAGCACGTCCGGGCGGCGGGCGGCGAAACGCTGGTCGTCAATCATGTATTCGTTGTTGCGCCGACTGTACACACCGTCAATATACGGCACCGGCTTGGCGGGGTCGCTTATGTATTCACTGAGAGCCTCGGAGTCGGTGCTTTTTTCAAAGGAAATCCTGCTTTCTCTGTGAAAATACACAGATTTCACAGTAGCATTCTTAGGCGGGAAAGCGTCGTACGTGCGCCATTGGTTGGTACCGGTTTCAAACACAGTCGCTTCCGGCAGGTTGAAACTGCCTTTGTTTTTCAGGTAGAAATTGAAAAACTGTGTTTCTATCTGCTGTTGGTAATATTGCGCCGTGTTCTGTCCGAAATCGTAGGTGCCGTATTTCGTCCAGTCGTTTCTGGCCCACGCCCCGTGTGTCCACGGCCCCATCACCAAGTGATTTCTGTTGCCGGGTGTCTGTTTTTCAATGGCTTCGTAAGTGCGCAAGGCACCGAACAAATCTTCTGCGTCAAACCAGCCGCCCACCACCAGCGTGGCCGGTTTTATGTTTTTCAGATGCGTGCGGATATTACGGGCTTTCCAATAGTCGTTGTACGTGTCGTTTCGCACGTATTCGTTCCAAATCCGGCCCCGGCCTTTAAAATAGAGACTGTCCATGCTGCGCAACGTCCCGATTTTCAGAAAATCTCTGTACAAGTCTTGGGATTGAAACTGAAACAGCGGTGTGTATTCTTGGGTCGGGCCGGTGCGCGGGGCATCGAAATAATTCATGAAAAAGAAATTGTCCATCCAGAAAAACGCCTCGTTGTGGTTCGCGTCGTCGCCCATGAACTCGTCGGTGACGGGGGCCTGCGGCGACACGGCTTTGACGGCCGGGTGCGCACCGGGCAAGGCCGCCGATGCAAAGAAACCGGGGTATGAAATGCCCCAAATGCCCACGTTTCCGTTATGTCCCTTGACATTCTTAAGCAACCAATCCACCGTGTCGTAAGTGTCCGAGCTTTCGTCAACTTCTCTTTTCGTTTTCTTGACAGCTTTG
>JALOMD010000603.1 GCA_025455595.1 Cytophagales bacterium
ATAGGTCTGTACGCTGCGCGTCAGACCGGAACCACAGGCATGGACAATCCCGACAAGTCGGGACGCCGATAAATACCGAATTTTAAACAACCTCTTAAGTTTCGTTACTGGGCAAAATACTCAATACTCAAGACCCATGACTCAAGACTGAACGAGAACACTTAGATGGAAAACTACGCAAGCGAAACCGAACTGATTGACCGTTACCTGAAAGGCGAACTGGACGTGGCCGCCCGCCTACAGGTGGAGGAAAGACTGACTCACGACGCTGAATTCAGACAAGACGTGGAACTGCAACGTGAATTGAACCGCCAGTTGCGGCTGTACAATCGGCTGGAAATGAAGAAAGCCTTGCAAGAACTGCACGCCCAACACGCCCACGAATGGACGGACGAAGGCGAGCCGTCCGGCGTGCAAGGGAAGGGAAGCGTGAGACGCTTCAGGCCGTGGATGTGGGCGGCAGCGGCTTCTGTGCTGCTGGCGGTTGCGGGCTGGTGGCAGTTTGCCAGAATTGTCAAAACCGACAGGCCGCTTTCACTAACGGCCCGTGTGCCCGTGTTTGAAAGTACCAACGGGCTGGGATTCGGCCAACTGGACAGCCCGACCGACTCGGTGCCGCTAACCGTGCGCATCGGTACAGACAGCACGTATATTTTTCAACCGGACACGCTAATAGTTTATCTGCAAAAATTGCCCAATAACCTGAGCAGTTGGTCAGTGATTTACAATCCGGAAACTGAACAATACATACTGCGGGTATCGTCAACTGCCTATTCTATTGAGAAAGGATTTGCCTCGCCGAGACCGTTGCGACCTGTACGCTGAGAGACAGATGCTGAACAGAACTTGAACAGCATGTTTTCGGATCGCAAGTATTGAAGAGACTGCTTGAAAATTCAATTTGGCGCGGCGTTTTGACAGTTTTTTGCCCAAAACGGCTACGTTCATTTCGCCGCCAACGGGGTTGTCTGCCAAGCCGTCCATGCAGTGATGCGTTGGTTTTTCACTTCCAACAACAGACGGCTCTGTCGGTACACATAATACGAAACCCGGTCAGCGACAAACAGGGCATCGGGTGCGCGAAACTTGCCAAGCCAGTCTGAAATTCTACTGCCTATCCACGGCTGTTTGGCACTGGGCAAAGTGCGCATCACCGAAACCTCCTGCGTGGCGGTTTCAACGCGTGTCCAAGCAGCATTTTCTGTTGTGTTTTGATGCAAATATACTGGGTCAGGTGCGGCCAGGCGCGTGAGCGAAACCGTGTTTTTCAGTGCGTTGTTGTCCCACTTGGGCTGTAACGACGGCAGCGGTTTGGCGGCTTTTTGCGCTGGTGCCAAATAACTGTGGATCCACTCGGCCACCTCGTCCCACACCGAGCGGTTAAGTCTCCGGTACAGTTGCAGATTATAGTCGGCCCGGAACGCACCGAGGCGGGCGGCTTGTGTGAAATCTCTGTCTGCTACAGACATTTGCTGATTTTTGACCAACGCAATGCCACGCATCAGATAGGCGTTGGGCGGCAGTCCGTCGCCGGTTTGCCGAGCCAGCAAGTCTATCGTCCCGACGGCTGCCGACGGTACGCCCTGCATCACTTGCACCACCGACAAATTGACATACACAGGCGCATAGGCATTGTCCAGAGCCAGTGCCTGCCTGAAACACACCTCGGCTTTTTCCAGCAAATCGGTGCGGCGGGCCGCGTCTGTATCGGTGAGGCCCCGGCCTTGTCCGCCCAGCAGACGATTGGTGGGGTCGAGTTCAAACGGAAAGGCAAACGGCATATCGCGGTCTGTGAAAAGATAGGCCGCCTGCGACAAATAGCACACGCCGAGGTTGTTATAGATTTCGCGGGCCGGAAACTGATCCAGCACGTGCCGGAAACAACGCGCCGCCGATGGGTAGTCGCCTTTGAGGAACAGCACTTTGCCGGTTTCGAGCACTTGCGCCAGCGGCTTGGTTTCGTCGGCCTTTTGGCGGGCAATGCGAATGCGTTCGTCCTCAGACGGGTAGCCGGCCGCATTGTCAGGCAGCCGGTAAGCTTGATAGATGCGTTTGTACAGAGGGGCAATGACAGAATAAGTGTCGTAACCGGCCACAAAGCCATAGAAAACGCCGTAGTAGTCGGCCTCGGCCTCGTGGGTTTTGCTGTTTTCGGCGGGGTTTTGGCTCAGCATGGCCGAAAAACTTTCAGAGCCGATGTGGTTGCGGTAGTGGTGGGCCAGTTCATGCCCCAGCACGCAGGCCAAGGCCGCCGCCGAATCGGCCCCGAACGTGCGGCACAAATCGTAAAGTAGCTCGTCCATTTCGATGCGGCCGTTTACGTAGCGGGCAATGACGCGTTTTGGGCTTTTTTTGCTCAAAACGGCAAGTTCAGGGCGCGGCCGGTTGTTACCGAACGCCGCCGCCACATCAGACATCACCGCCTGTGCGACATTGTATTTGTAATGTGTGGTTGGCAGTGTTTGAGCCGCCGCGCCAAAGATGCCCGCCGCAACTGACACCAAAAAACAGAGGATTGATTTGAGCCTGTGCATTTGGAAATTGTTTATACTAAGTACGGAGTGGTCAGTGAAGGGGTTGAACAAAAGTGGTGGTGTGTTTGGTTTGACGGGCGGTTCGTATCTGCACGAACCGGTTGCGAAACCAACACTAATTTTGAAGTGGGAATGCGGATTTTGTAATTCAGAAGCCATTGACAATCAGGCCGCTCCTACGGGGCTTTTTTCTGCAATTGCTCTGTAATTCTACAGACGGTTCGCCCCATGGGGCTTTAGCGTTTTGAGCAATTTTTGCCCAAAACGTTAAACGAAAAACGGTAAACGAAAACCTCACCTCCCGACCAGCACGAAGCCGCCCCAGTAGTAGGGGTGGGCGTAGCGTTTGCGCACCGCCGCCTGCGCCTTGCGCAGCGCGACCTGCGCAGCCGTGCCGCCCAGCCAGCGGCGGTAGAACTCCTTCATCAGCAGTTGCGTGGGCTGGTCGCCCACTTTCCACAGGCTCATCAGCACCGACTGCGCCCCGGCGATGGCGAAGGCGCGTTGCAGGCCGTACACGCCTTCGCCGTTCTTGACCTCGCCCAAGCCCGTCTCGCACGCGCTGAGCACCACCAACTCGGTGCCGTCCA
>JALOMD010000604.1 GCA_025455595.1 Cytophagales bacterium
TACGGGCGGGGACCTGATTTCCGGTCAGTAGTTGTAACAGCCAAAGCGGGGGCCGTGGGCGGTGCGCCTTTTTGTTTTTTCTTTTTTTGGGCCGGTGCCGATTGTACAAACAATACAGCACCGAGCATCAGCAACCAGCACAGGCGGATGCGGATGAGGCAGAAGGTTTTCAACATGGTTAGGTAGAATGGGATGAAGTGGACTCGTTTCTCGCTTAACGTTTGTCGTTTTAACCATTCCCGCCGATTGCGGCATCTTCGATTTTTGCTTGAAACGACAAATGTTAGACGAAAGACCTTGGACGATTGTGTCGCAAAAGCGTTTTGGGCAAAAATCAACAAATCCCGCAACCGGCGGGAATCGCAAAAATGTGCCGAGCAAAGCCAAGATTTTCCCCGCAAATTACAACGTTTTTGCTCAAAACGCCCAGCGTTTTTATGCAAACCGTTTGTATTCGGTACGAACGGCGAAGGGTTTTGTGGAGAGTGTGAATCCGCAGGAAAAAGAAGAAAGGCGGGCTATGGCGTTTTGGGTGGCCTCCCCCAACCCCTCCGAAGCCTGCCACGCAATAGGCGTGGGAGGGGATTTTTAAACTCCCTCCCCTTGGGGAGGGTTGGGGTGGGGCTTCCTTACCCACGCAAAAACGCCACCAGTTTCCGAACGGCCTCGCCCCGGTGACTTATGGCACCTTTTTCCTCCAGCGTCATTTCGGCGAAAGTACGGATGTGGCCTTCGGGCACGAAAACCGGGTCGTAGCCGAAACCGCCTGCGCCGTGGCGTTCATGGGCAATGCGCCCTTTGACAACGCCCTCGAACAAATGCCTTTCGCCATTGAGAATCAAGGCGATACAAGTGCGGAAACGGGCTGTTCGGTCGGATTTGCCGCTGAGGTTTTGGAGCAGCAGGTTCATGTTGTCGTCGGCGTTGCGCTGCGGGCCGGCGTAGCGGGCCGTGTACACGCCGGGGTCGCCGTCGAGGGCCATTACTTCCAGCCCAGTGTCGTCGGCAAAGCAACTCACGCCGAACTTCGTCCACACGTACTCGGCTTTTTCAAAGGCGTTTCCTTCCAGCGTGTCTTGGTTCTCGGGCAGTTCGTCGTGGCAACCGATGTCCGCCAAACTGACAATCTCGAAACTGGCCTCGACCAATTGCGCAATCTCCTCGATCTTGTGGCGGTTGTTGGTGGCAAAGCAGAGGCGATGGCCCCCCAACCCCCGAAGGGGGAGTTCCTGTTGCATTGGGGAAATGTCTTTCAAAGCTTTTCGATGGTCTCCTTGGGCAATTTGGTGATGCGGGCAATCTTCTCGATTGAGTCGCCCTCGGCTTTCATCGTCTTGGCGATTTCAAGCAAGCTTTCTTGTTTCTCTTGTTCAGCTTTTTGCACTCTCTGCTGTGCTTCCTCCAATTCCCGTTTGGCCCGTGCCACGGTTTCGGCGATGCTGTAGTTGTCCCAGTAGGTTTTCAGGCTTTCGTTGTAGGCTCTCATGTCTGTCGTGTTTAGTTTGGCGATTTCGGCTTCGGCGAACAGCTTTTCAAATATCCGTTCTTGCAATTTTCGCGGCCTTTCCTGCAATTTGGACAGGTTTTTCAAGACGTACATCCACTTGTCGAAATGCGTCGTCAGTTCGTCTTCTCGTTTCTTGAAACGAGGCGTTTCCAAATAAATAAACGTCAGGTTGTCGTAAAAGGGTTCGTGAGTCTGTACGTCAAGTAGTTTCACTTCCCGCAGGCACCTGTCCAAGCCGGGCCGGTCGGAGAAGCTGAAGTTCAGGATGCCGATGGTGTAAACGGCTTTCAGCGAATAGCCCCATTCACGGCCCCTGACGGCCTGCTCTTGGATGGGAAAAGTGGCGTAGAAAACGCTGCGGTCTTTGAAGAAATCCTGCCGTACGTTCTGCACCTCGACGATGATTTTCTCGCCTTTGTCGGTTTCGCAATACAAGTCGAACACTGCCCGACGGTCGGTTTCGGTGCGGCCTTGGTTTTCGGAATTCAGGTAGGTCAAATCAAGGATTTGCTCCCGGTCGCGCAGCACTTGGTTGAGGAAGTCAATGAGCAAGTCCTTGTTGAACTCCGTCCCGAAGAGCCTTTTGAAACCGAAATCCGTGAAAGGGTTGATGTACCGCGCCGTTTCGTCCATGCCGTAAAAATACGCCGAGGCTTTCGCTTTTGAAAGCCTCGGCGCAGGGCAAAAGCCGGTACTCGTCTGCTTGGCGTTCCCGCCGGTTGCGGGATTGGCGTTTTAGGCAAAAAATGCTCAAAACGCCGTCGCATTGTTGCCGCAGTCGTAGGCGTAGGTGTTGGCAAAGGCACCGGCGTTGCCTGATACTTGGCCTTGTATCGGGCAGCCGTTGTCGCCGTAGGTATAACTGACGCTGCTGGTGAAACGGGGCTGCGCGGGAGCCTCCGCGTAGAAAAACGAGAACCGCACCGGATTGTGTTCGCTGTAGGCGGCGGCCCGGTCAAGCGTTTCGAACGGGACAAGCAGTGAGGTGGCTACCGTCCATTGCAGCACTTTGTCGTTGGCCCAAGGCGTGAGTTGGGTATCATAAGCCAAGTTGCCGAACGAAAGAAACTCGACGATGGGCGGCGGGCCGTTGGTGGGTTCGGGCGAGTAGCCTTTGGCGACCATCTGCGTCAGATTGCCGTCAGAGCCATAGACAAACCGCCGGAAAGTCTCCAAATTGCCGCTCTTGGGCTCCATCAACACCATTCGGTTGCGGTCGTCGTAGCCGAAGCGGTGGCCCATGGCTTCGGTGATGTTTCCCGCAGCATCGGTTTGCACCGGATATCGGGTACCCGACGCTTCTATCGAACCAAGATTTCCGCTGCCATTGTAAATGAATGTATAAGCCCTTTCCGACGACCGTACCGACCGCAAACGGCCTTGGGCATCGTATTGGAAGAGGATGTCGTTGTACTGGCTGGTTTTGCAGCCGACAGTAATGGTTTCTTCGTGGTGGCGACAAGCGGACAAGCACACCAAAGCCAAAAAAACGGGGACGAGTACGGATTTTCTCAACATAGCGGTTAATTTTAGCCCACACTGAAACCGGCTCTGCACACATCTGGCGAAAAGAACCGACGCAGCACAATGCTAAAATCTCGTACCAGATCAGGATT
>JALOMD010000031.1 GCA_025455595.1 Cytophagales bacterium
CGCCTGGCTCCCCACTTCGGGCGAAAACCCCTTGTACTGCGTGATGGTGACAGGATTAAGCGCATTGACATAGACGCGCAAGGCCTTGAGGCGCACCCGATCGAGCAAAGTCTTGGGGAATCGGTAGCCCAATTGCACGTTGCGGATGCGCACGAAACCACCGTTTTGGATGAAGTAATCAGACACCTCGTAGTTGTCGCCGCCGTTAGTGACGCGCGGATCGGCGTTGGTCGAGTTGGGGCCTGTCCAGCGGTTCATCACCGATTGTTCGTAGTTCTCGTTCCCGAAGCGCAACGCCCGTCGGCCGTTGTATATTTTGTTGCCGTGCGTGCCTTGCAAGTCGAAAGCCAAGTCGAAGGCCCCGTAGGCGAGGTTGCTGTTGAAGCCCCAAAACACCGACGGAAGCGGCGAGCCTAAGTACACACGGTCGTCGCCGTCAATGCGGTTGTCGTTGTTCTGGTCGCGGAAGATGAGGTCGCCGGGCTGGGCGTTGGGTTGGGCACCGCCGCGCACTTGGTCGGCTGTTTGGAACACACCCGCCACTTGGTAGCCCCAAAACGCCCCAATCGGGTTGCCTACGTCTGTAAACGTCGCATTACGCCCGTTGCCAAGGCTGCCACCGATGATGGCTACGCCGCCGTTGCCCAAGTCAAGCACGCGGTTGTTGACTGTTGTGAGGTTGGCAGCTATGCTGTATGTCAAGCCAAAGTCGGTCTTGTCGTTCCAACGTGCCGACAATTCCACGCCCCGGTTGCGGGCACGGGCGGCGTTCTCGTCAATCTGGATGCCGCCTGGCCGACGCACGTTCAGAATCATGTCAGACGTGGTGCGGTCGTAGTAGTCCACTTCCAAGCTGAGTTTGTTGGCCAGCAGCCCCACTTCCATCCCGATGTCCAGTTGCCGTACGCTTTCCCACAGCAGATTTGAGGTGACCGGATTGAGTTCGGTGGCACCGGGCTGCGGGGTTTGACCTTGGCCGAAGATAGGATTCAGGTTCGGTGCGATTTTGGGGATGAACAAGTAGTCTTGAATGTTGGTGTTGCCCAAAAGCCCGTAGCTGGCCCGCAGCTTAAGGTTGCTAACAACCGTTTGGTTTTTCATGAAAGCCTCTTCGCTGATGCGCCAGCCCACGCCGATGGCCGGGAAGTTGCCATAGCGGTTGCTGGCCGGAAAACGGGAAGACCCGTCACGACGGAAACTGGCCGTGAGCAGGTAACGGTCCAAGAACGAATAGTTGACGCGCAGCAGGTACGACAAATAGGTAAACACAAAGCCGCCATCGCTGTTGGTCTGGCCCACCTCGTTGCCGAGGTTGAGGTACTGGACACTCCGGCTGTAGCCGGGCACGTCGTTGCGGGTACCGCCAAATGTTTCGCCTTGTATTCGCTGGCTGGTTATCCCGGCCAGCACCGTTACGTTGTGCGCATCGTTGAAGGTTCGGGTGAAATTCAAGGTGTTTTCCCACAGCAGGCTGCTTCCCACGCTGTAGCCTTTGGTAAGGCGGCTGCGTTCGCTGAACTGGAACGCCGACACCCGGTATTGCGGCACGAAGTCAAAGGTGCGGTCGAGGTTTGCGTCCAAGCCGAAGTTGGAACGGAAAGTGAAGTATTTGAGGAAGTTGACATCCGCAAACACACTGCCGACCAACCTGGCCCCACGCGTGAAGTTGTCGTTAAAAGCCAATTGGGCCACCGGGTTGGCAACCGTGGTGCCGCTGTTTTCGGACGTTGGGAAGCCGAAATCGCCGTTGGGCAAACGCACCGGAATGGTGGGCGGAGCCAAATAGGCACTTTGCACCACACTGGCGGGCACGTTGTCAGAACGGAAGCGGGTAAAGGCCAAGTTGCTGCCCAGTTTCAAGAACTTGGTGGCTTGGTAGCTATTGTTGAACCGCAGCGTAATCCGCTCAAAATCAGAAGTACGCACGTTTCCCTGCTGGCTGAAATAGTTAGCACTAACGTTGTACGTGAGCCGTTCGCTGCCGCCCGCCACGTTGAGTTGGTGGTTCTGGATGTAACCCGTGCGAAAAATCTCGTTGTACCAGTTGGTGTTGGTTGCCGCCGCCGAAGCAGGAATCAGCGGCACGTTGGGATTGTTGGGGTCGCTGTTGCGGCGGGCTTCGTTGTTGAGCGTGACGTAATCGGCGGAGTTTGCCATCGGAATCAGGTTCTGCACCTGCGAAAAACCTGCGTATCCGTCGTAGGTAACGGAAGTTTGTCCGGCTTGGCCGCCTTTGGTGGTAACCAAGATTACGCCGTTGGCACCGCGCACCCCGTAAATGGCCAGTGAGGAAGCGTCTTTCAAGACCTCAATCGAGGCAATATCGGCCGGGTTCAGGTAGTTGATGTTGTCCACAAACATGCCGTCAACCACGAAAAGCGGGTTGCTGTTGCCCACCGTGCTCACGCCCCGGATGCGGATGGTAGGCGGCTCGCCGGGCGTGCCGTTGTTGCTGGTGATGAGTACGCCCGCCGCCTTGCCCTGCAAGGCTTGCTCGGCACTGGCCACCGGACGAAAGGCGATTTCCTGCTCCTTCACCGACGAGATGGCACCCGTCACGTCGGATTTCTTCTGCGTGCCGTAGCCCACCACCACCACTTCCGACAAAGCCTGCTGGTCAGGCACCAACAGAACGTTGACAACCGACCGCTCCCCGACCACAATCTCCTGCGAGGTGTAGCCGATGAAACTGAACACCAGTGTCGCATTTGGCGGAACCGAAAGGCTGTAGTTGCCTTCCCCGTCGGTGGCGGTTCCGTTGCTGGTTCCCTTGACAAGGACGCTGACACCGGGCAGCCCTTGGTTGTTGTCTTGAGCCGTGACCGTACCCGTGACCCTTTGGGTTTGCGCGAAGGCCGACCCAAGAGTGAACAACAACAAGACGATTAATGTAGCCGATTTTTTCATAATTTTTCTTGGAGAATTATTATAAGGTCGGCAAATATAACTTTTTGATTTTACGGCCCAACTATTTGATAGTCAGATTATTATATTCGATTTTAGGCATTAAATTTGTAACCCCGCTACAGATTCCGTGACTTTGAACAAAGCCGAGAATCGAGCCGTGTTTCGGGCAAAAAATGCCCAAAACGCGTGGACAAAATTTTTCGACATCCCTTGGGCAGCCTGTCGGAATATTGATTGGAGAATGGTTCGTAATAACCTGAATGATTGCGCATGAATGCAGTTTCCCTGACAAGCGACACTTTGAAAACCTGGCTGTATAGGAATGGATAAAAAAGAAAAACCCGCTGTGCAGCGGGTTTTTCTTTTTGTCAGAACCCTGATTCGTAGGATGAAAGGATTAGCTTGATTATTTGCTTTTCAATCAAGACAATCCCAAAATCCCATGAAACGTCAGTTCGGCGAAGCCAATCATGGTTCCGACAAAAGGCGTTTTGGGCAAAAAACGTCCAAAACGCCCACTCAACAATTGACCATTAAATCATTTAACCATTCAACAACTGCGCGTTCATGGTGATGGGTACACTCAAAGCCTTGGAAACCGGACAGTTGGCTTCGGCATTGGCGGCAATTTCTTGGAACTTCGCGTTGTCCACGCCCGGCACACGGCCTTTCAGTTCCAAGTGAATGCCTTTGATGACGTAGCCGCCGTTCTCGAACTGCAAGTCAAGGGTGGCTTCAGTCTCCAAGGAGTCGGGGGTGAAACCGGCTCCGTTCAGCATGGCACCGGTAGCCATTGTGAAGCAGCCTGCGTGGGCGGCAGCGATGAGTTCTTCGGGGTTGGTGCCCGCCTTGCCGTCTTCGCCGAAACGGGTGTTGAACGAGTACATTTGCTGGCTCAGCACGCCGCTTTGGATGGTGAGGTGGCCTTGGCCTTCCTTGAGGGTACCGTTCCAAACGGCCGATGCGGTTCTTTTCATATTAGTAGTTGGTAAGGGTTTGGAAAAGACTTAAAAAGTGTGTTTTGCTTTGCTAACCGTACCATCTCGCAAAAAGTTGGCGTTTTAGGCAAAAATTGCTCAAAACGCTTTTCAATGGCAGACGGATCGAACGGATTTGAACAGATACAAAATCCGTTTTCTATCCGTTGCATCCTTACAATCCGTGTGCTGTTTTTTCTATCGCAGGACAACAGCGATTTTTTCCGTTTTGCCACCCTGCGTAATGGCGGCCGTGTAGCGGCCCGGCTCGGCCTCAAAAAACAGCCGTTGCGGGCCTTTGGCGAAGGTTCGGTTGTCGGCCAGCGTTACGGTGGTTTTGCCCTCCGCGTCAGTCAGTTCCACGCGAACCGGTTCGGTGCCAGCCACGTAGAAGTCAAGGTGGTAGCGGTTGTCGTCGGCGTGGCGCATCAGGTCAACGGCGTTGCTGTTTTTTTCCGGCACGTACATGTAAAAGCCCGTCGGGTAGTCGGGGCGGCGGATGTTCATTTTCTGCAATCCGGCCCATAATTCCGGTATTTTTTCGCCCAGCCGCCACACCAAGCCGGTGCGGTAGTTTTCAATCATGACCACAATCGGCCCTTGGTCAATGGCGAGGTATTGGTTTGAATACCAGCCTTTTTGCTGGTTGTAGGTATCGTAAAAACCGTAGTCGCCGAACAGCGGATTGCCCTTGCGGCGATATAGGTTCATCAGCACTTGCATGGAATAGTAGGGCGTGTACGGAAACGACGACAGGGCCGCCGTGGGGCTGATGGTGCCGTTGTCTTCGGTGGGCTGGTGCGCCCCGTAGAAGAGGTGGTTGTCGCTGGCGGTAAGGCCCCAGTTTTCTTCGGAATAGCCGAACTCCTTCGGGGCTTTTTCGAGGCAGTAGGCCCGGTTGATCAGCGTGTGCGCCATCACCAACTGCCAGTAGTTGGTGTGTTCGTCTTGCATCAGGCGCGGGTCGAGGCTCAGGTACGAGTAGTGTTCGAAGAACAGCGGCCCGCCCCAGTCGAAGCCGAGCGGCAGTTTGTAGCCCAAAAACTCCTTGCCGTTGATGAAATGGGACGGCTCGTGCCCTTTCCACGATGCTTCATAGACTGGAAACGTAATCGGATGCGTGGGCGACCCCATCGCCAGCACGTAGGTGATGAGGCATTCGTTGTAACCGGCAATGGGCATATTCATTTTCCAGCCGTGGCGCGGCGACCAGTGCCAGTGCAATTTGCCGTTGCGCACGTACCAGTCCCACTCCACGCTGTGCCACAAGGCGGTGATTCGTTGGCGCAGTTCGGCTTCGGCGGCGTTTTTGCCATCGAAAAAAGCGCGGGCCACGAGCAGACCGTTGACCAGATAAGCCGTTTCCACGAGGTCGCCGCCGTCGTCGTAACGGCTGAACGGCACGACTTTGCCCGTCCGCCCGTCGAGCCAGTGCGACCACGCGCCGTGGAAACGGTCGGCCTTTTCCAAAAACTTGACCATTTTGAGCAACCGCGCCACGGCTTGCTCGCGGGTGATCCACTGCCGGTACGCACCCACCACAATGGCCGACACGCCGAAACCGGTGCCGCCGCTGGTGACGATGTTGGGCGTGGCGGTGCGTTCGGGAGCCAAGCCGGAAACCGGATGGGCGAAATCCCAGAAATACCGGAAGGTGGCTTGCTGAACGGTGCCGAGGTATTCGCCTTTTTCGGTGGGCGGCAGCAGCGGGGCGGTTTTGCCGCTCGTCGGGGGAGCTGGAATTTGGGCAAAAACGCCCAAAACGCTCAAAAAACCGACGACAAGGACTGCAAGGGAGAAATGGATGCGCACGAACATGGCTGGGCGGGTTTTGGATGAGGTTTTCCGCCTAAAAATAGCATGTTTCTTTGGATGCGTTTTGCATTTACGGCTTGGTGTTTGTCATTAAGTGCCAAATCGTTAGTGGTCAGTCGTTAGTCGCCAGTCGTGCTACCTTGTTCTGCGTAGCATTTTGCCACGCGGTTTTATGCTCGGTATTCTGCGACTACGAGCATAATCCTTCGTAGTCACAGAATACGAAGAACGATGGGAAAAGCTACAAATTGAGATTGTCGGGGTTTTGCTTGCTGCCGAAAAAAGCCACCAATTCTACCCGGTCTTCGAATGGCCGATAATACAAGTGTTTGTGTTTGTTGATTTTACATCGCCTGATGTTTTTGGTTTCGTCCACCAATTGATAGGCCACAAACTCATTGGTTATTTTTTCCAACGTATTCATCACTTGCGCCATGTAATCAGCCGCTACTTTCCTGCCGTAGTTTTCTTCCAGAAAAGCGATGTCGCGCAAGAAGTCCGCTTCGGCTCTGGGCGACCAAACAATTTCCATGTGTGGAGAGACGAAAATGGAACACTGGCTAACGTTTCAAAAGAGCCTCGGCTTTCTGAACGACGGAGGCGTGGGGAATGCCTTCGCCACGGTCAAGTTGCTGGATGCCTTCGGTGACGGCCGCTTTTTCGGTTTCGTTAAGGGAATCCCAAATGGGCTTTTTGCGCTGTTGTTCCAACTGAAAATCCTGCTCCAGAATGGTATAGACCATCTCCAGTATCCTGTTGTTCTCGGATTCCTCGACCAGCATGGCGATGTGCTTTTTGAGTTGCGACGTTTCCATAGTGCCTGTCTCCTTTTTGTAAAGATACCGTTTTTTTTAATGCAGGATACGGCTTGCCCAAACAGGCTTGTTCCGGTCTTGTCGTCGTTGGCGTTTTGGGCAAATTTTGCCTAAAACGCTTTCTTTTTCGGATTCACTTGAACCGTCATTGCGAGCGAAGCGAAGCAATCTTTCACGCCTGCCACGCCTCGGCGTGGGAGCCACGCGAGCCTTGGGCAGAGCCGTTTGCCGAGCCTGCGGGAATGAGATTGCCACGCTCCACTTCGTTCCGCTCGCAATGACGGACACAAGGCGGCGTTTTAGGCGAAAATTGCCCAAAACGCATCTGTGGCGGCGAGAGATTTCCCTTCTCATCCGGGATAGAAATCTGGCTTATGATCGGCACGGATGAGAATCCCACGTCAGCGAGGGAATATTATGGTTCTACAATTTTTGAAGGTTCTACAATCCTTAAGATTTTATCAAACAATGCTTTGAATCCTTCGAAGTCCTCTTTTGTGAGTCCTGAGTCTTCATTGATTTGGTTCGCAAAGCTCATTTTACTGTTAGACTGCTCGGTCAGTTTGTACAAAAACAACTCCTTTGATTCACTCCATATTTTTGATTCATCGGGTGATGTAGGCTTATATCTACCATTGAACTCCGTAAAGCTGATCTTTTCCAACATTGAATATCTGTCCAACAACTCTCTTTTGTACAAAAACTCAATGGGGCAATTCTTTATTCTGATCATATTAACCTCGTTGCATGGTATTCTTATTGCATAAGCATCTTTATTGTTTAGTTTATAAATACATTCTTCGATTTCTGTTTTTGCATTTATTTCCTTGATTTCCTTTATGTCCTTTGCATGGCCATACGCAGTAGAATTACGGATAAATCCCCCGCGTCAGCACGGCCTGGGCCACCCGCTCAACACCGATGAGATAGGCGGCGTTGCGCATCGTCACATTGCGTTCCTGGGCCGTGCGTAGCACCTGGCGGAAGGCGGTGGACATCACCTTTTCCAGCTGGGCGTTGACTTCCGGTTCCTGCCAGAAAAACGACTGCAAGCCCTGCACCCACTCGAAGTAGCTCACCGTCACTCCGCCTGCATTGGCCAGAATATCCGGCAACACAAAGCGCCCCCGATCATGCAGAATCGCATCGGCCTCGGGGGTGGTGGGGCCATTGGCCGCTTCGCAGATCACGCGGGCCTGCACCCGGCTGGCATTCTCGCGGGTGATCTGGTGGCTCAGGGCGGCGGGCACCAGAATGTCACATGGTAACTCCAGCAGTTCAGCATTGGTCAGCGTCTCGGCCTCGGGGTAGCCCACCACGCTGCCAGTCAGGCCCTTGTGGCGCTGCACCTGGGTCGAACTGATACCATTAGGGTTGTAGATCGCCCCCCGGCTGTCGCTCAAGGCGACAATTGTAGCACCCATGTCGTGCAGAAAGCGGGCCGTGCTGGCTCCCACCTTGCCAAAACCCTGAATAGCGACCTTCGCCCGATCCAGCGGGAGACCCACATGGCGGGCCGCTTCCACCAGAAGAAACGAAACACCCCGGGCGGTGGCCTCGTTGCGCCCGTGGGAGCCGCCAATGTTGATTGGTTTGCCGGTGACGATGGCGGGCACGGTGTAGCCCTTGTGCATGGAAATGGTATCCATCATCCAGGCCATAGTCTGCTCGTTGGTGCCCATGTCCGGCGCAGGAATATCTTTTTCAGGGCCGAGCTGAATGGAGATTTCGGTGGTGTAGCGGCGGGTCAGCCGTTCCAGTTCACCAGGCGAAAGCAGCTTCGGATCAACCAATACGCCGCCTTTGGCCCCGCCATAGGGCAAATTGGCCACGGCGCACTTCCAGGTCATCCACATAGCCAGGGCACGCACATCGTCCAGGTCGAGCTGGGGGTGGTAGCGAATGCCGCCTTTGGTAGGGCCACGCGACAAGCTATGCTGCACGCGAAAACCTTGCAGCACCATGATGCTGCCGTCATCCCGTTTCACGGGGAAATGTACAGATAGTTCTCGTTCGGGAACGCGAAGCACCTGGCGCAAGCAGGGGCTGAGGTCAAGCAGGTCGGCAGCACAGTCAAACTGAAATTGCGCAATCGCGAAGGCAGACTCACGCTTCGCAGGCATAGGGGCAACCTCCTCGTCATTGAGTAGGGCGAACGCCGCACTTCGCCCGGCCTTGTGATCGACACTGACCACACCAAAACGCCCTTGTTTCGGCTCAAACATTGTACCACTATGCACGAGAAATCAAAGGGGAAATTGGGCGCAGTTGGATGACAATCATGTTATGCGAAGGGGATGCCGGAGTTGCCTGTTGTCTGTTTAGTTGAACTTTCAACAAATACATGGTGGGGGCAAGCACCCTGTGCTATACTACGTGTAGAGGCAACTGTCGTTTGAGCGTATTTTTTCAAAAAAAACGCCTATTCGCCTACGGCGAACAGACGCAGTTTGCGGCAAGTTATGGTGGGCCCCCAGGGACTCGAACCCTGAACCAATTGATTAAGAGTCAACTGCTCTACCATTGAGCTAGAGGCCCGCTGAAGTAGACATTATAGGTCAACAGGTTGCACATGTCAAACAGGGAATGGCAAGCATCGTGGGGAACGCAACGCTGGCGCGGGCTACTGGTGGCCCTGGGCCTGGTGCTGCTGGGGCTGCTGCTGATGCTTGCCCTGGGCTTTGCTGGTGGTTTTAACCACAGCCTGGACGTGTTTATCTGGTACTTTATCAAGGCTGCGCTGGTGGCCCTGGGCCTGGGTGCGCTGGGGGTGTTCTGGTTGCGGCGGGGCTGGGGGCCACTCTGGCTCCAGATGCTGCTGACCTATGTGCTCGGTATTGGCATTGCCCTGTTTATCACCTTCCAAACGGCCCAACTCATGATTGTAGACAGCAGCCAGCTGCCGCAACTGGTGCTGCTGCTGCTGTTCACCGGGGTCGTGTCGGCGGGGTTGGGGTTTGGCCTTTCGCACACCCTGGTGCAGCGGGTGAAGGGCCTGCACCAGGGGGCACAGGCGCTAGCCAGTGGCGACCTGACCACCCGCGTGCCCACCGATGGGCGCGACGAACTGGCTGGCCTGGCCCAGGAATTTAACCGCATGGCCGCGCAACTGGCCACCAGTGCCGATGAGCGGGCGCGCCAGGAGGCTGCCCGGCGTGAGCTGATGGTTGCGGTTTCACATGATTTACGCACGCCGCTGGCGGCCCTGCAAGCCATGGTAGAAGCGATGGCCGATGGCGTGGTAGATGACCCGGCCACAGCGACCCGCTACGCCGCTACCATGCGGGGCCAAATCGAGGTGCTGAGGCGCTTGATTGATGACCTGTTTGAGCTTTCCCGCATTGATGCCGGCGCATTGACCCTGAACCAGCAGCGTGTTTCGCTGCACGACCTGGTAGGCGAAACCCTGATGGGGCTGCAACCCCACGCCAGGGCCCGTGGGGTAACATTAACAGGCCAGGTCGCCACGGTGGGGCCAGCCCTGGGTGACCCGCAACAGCTTGCGCGGGTGCTCCATAATCTGATTGGCAATGCCATTCGGCACACCCCTGCCGGAGGGCAGGTATGCATTGATGTGAGCGAGGCAATTGAGGAACCAGATGGCCATGCAGCCCAACCCGCAGACCAGAGCTGCATGCTGCAAGTAACGATTGCCGACACGGGTGAAGGCATTGCACCAGAAGACATTCCCCATGTGTTTGAACGCTTCTACCGCGGCGAAAAATCACGTTCGCGGGCCACGGGTGGGGCCGGGCTGGGGCTGGCCATCGCCCGCGGGATTGTGGAAGCCCACGGCGGCAGCATCTGGCTGACAAGCAAACTCGGCCAGGGCACACAGGTGAGCTTTACCCTTCAACGAGCAGTGTAGGATGTTGCCGGGCGTAGGCATCTTGTTGATGCTGGACTCAGCCTGGTATAGCCTGTCTGCTACACTTATTGTCAATCCGATACGTACTCACAGAAGGCCTGGCTCCTTGACTTTATCACCGGTATGGAAACATCTGCCTCGCAATCACGGCGCACCATTGCCACTGTTCTCGGCACCATTTGCGTCAGTCTGATACTGCTTACCATCGCTCGTTTTATTGAAGGGACGAACGAAATCTACCTGGGGAGTGTGGCCATTGTCAGCTTGATGGGGTTGTTGTTAGCTTACTTTCGTGGATTTGAACTGGCCCGCCCGCTTGCTGTGGTTGTGGTGAGTCTGGTGTTTGGTTTTATGTTGCCAGCGCCCGATGCACCCGGGCTGATCGCGATTATGGTGCTGGTGCCGCCTATTGCTGCGCTGGTGCTGGTAGGGCCAAAAGCGGTGATCCTGAGTGGCCTGGCGATGCTCGCGATTATGCTCTACCGCTTTGGTTGGGCCACGTTTCTAACACAGCCCTCGTTTCTTGTGTTGTATGCGCTGGTTATTGCCGGGCTAATTTTGAACCATCGCCTGATTAGTAGCGCGCGGCAGGCTGCCGAAGTCAGCGCACGGCAAACCAGGGAGTTGTTGCAGCGTTCGGAAGAACAGACAGCAGAACTGGCCAAACAGCGCAATGCTATGCGTGAAAGTGAAATGCGCTACCGGATTATTGCCGAAAACAGCAATGATCTGGTCTTTCTGATGGATGAGGAGCGCCGTTTTGCCTATGTTAGCCCCTCGTTTGAGCCAGTCATGGGGTACCCGCCAGCCCAATTAATGGGAACCTCCCCGTTTGCGCTGGTGCATCCCGAAGACCTCGATGTGATGCAGTCGGCATGGAAACGAGCACTGGCTGTCAACAAAGCCGATGCGATCTGCCGGGTGAAACACGCCAGCGGAACATATCGTTGGATGGAGGTGCAGGCCACCCACATTCGGCAGGGCAACACGCGGGCCTTTCTTATCACCGCCCGCGATGTTACCGAACGCAAACGCCTTGAGGCACAGCTGTTTCAATCACAAAAAATGGAAAGCATTGGGCGGCTGGCCGGTGGCATTGCCCACGATTTTAATAACCTGCTGACTGCCATGACGGGTTACACCGACCTGGCGCTTATGGCGCT
>JALOMD010000032.1 GCA_025455595.1 Cytophagales bacterium
AAAATAAACTTTATGGGGTACTAGTGTTTGAAAAACATTGTTTTGTCGCATCAAAACCCAATCACCAAGACCTGTGGCACACAGGCCGTTGCAGACCCACGCTACAGGCCTGTATGCCACAGGCCTCGGTGAAAAACCGGACATCGCTCACAAAAGCATCCGTCAGAATAATGTTTTTCGGCCACTAGACCACATCAAGGAACCAAGCGGGAAGCGTTTTGGCAGAAAAATACGAAAACCGCCTTTTGCATTCTTCTGGCTCGGCTTGCTCAGGTTTCATCCGGCTTTCTGCCCGGAGTCCAAGGTCTCAAGTACTTCCTGTATGGCGTTCAGGTGCTTTTGCAACGAAAAGTTTTCCAAGTATCTTCGTCTTCCTTTCTCGCCCATCTTCTCACGTAGAACCGGGTTGTTAATCAGTGCCGACAACCTTTCCGCAACACAACGGGGGTTTTTCACAGGCACCAAAAAGCCGGTTTCGCCTTCCGCCACAATGTCGGGTATGCCTCTCCACAACGTGGAAACGACCGGCAATTCGAACATCATGGCTTCCACAAGCACATTTCCGAAAGATTCGCAGTCGAAATAAGAAGGAAAGCAAAAGATGTGGGCCGCTTGGTATTGGTACCATTTGGCCGGGCCTGTCTTCAGGCCAAGGCAGCAGAACTGTTCACTGAGGCCGTAAGCCTTTGTTTTCGCCCTTACCTCCCGCTCGTACTCGTCCGAGGCAAACTCACCCAGCAAGGCGACTCGGAAACTGTTTCCTTGTTCTTTCAACAGGCGTGCCGCCTCCAGCAGCACTGTGACACCCTTGTCTTCCCGCAACACACCTACGAACAGGATGTTCACCGGCCCCCAGCCGTTTCTGTGCAAAGGCAAATAAGGCAGGGCCGCATCCTCCAAGCCGTTGGGGACTATGTAAACGTGGTTGGAGTTAAAATACCTGCCGTCCGCCGGATTGAGTGCCGAAAGCTGAATGGAAGCCTCCGGCGTGCCGTAGGCGATTTTGGCAAGTGTCCGGAAGAGCCTGGGTTGCCGTTCGAGGAAGTCGGATATGCCAGCGGCCCTGAAGTGGTAAACCACTTTTCTAAAGAAAACACGCGTCATGCCCAGCAGTATGATGTCCCGGATGACGGGAGTCCGGTTTGGGCCGGCAGGCGGGTAGTACAACACGTCAATGCGCCTGCCGAATCTCAGGAAAAGCATCCGGCAAACCAGCACGAACAAATGAATCACTTTGCCAAGGCTGGCGTTGCCGATAGACCGGATGGAGTTCGAGAAACACATCCGGACGTGGTAAATCTTGATTCTGTCGAACTTGGCGTTTACCAGCCGGTCAATCATCATGGCTTGGCCAATGTAGGGAGGGGGGGTCTGTCCCACCACCATGATTCTAACAAGCTTATCTTCCATGGCTGCAAGGGTTTAGGTCTGTTGCCGCTCTTGTCGAAGCGGCGAACGGATGGAACAAGGATTCGAATCGGTCGGTACATTTGTTTGGTAGGTTTTGGAATTTGCATGTGTTCGGGAACGGCGGGCTGTCAAACAAGGCTTTGGAGCCGCCCCCCAGACAGGACGGCTTTGCCGTTGTGGCTTTGCAAAAGCACTTGGACTATCTGGTCAACGATGGCCCTGACTGTCTTTCGCTTGGTGTTGACAATCACCATGAGTTCTTCTCCGGTCAGGCAGTCCGGATCGGTGATGTCAAGCGCAAGAACAGGCAAACGGTGCAACTTGGCTTCCACCATTGTGTTGCTGCCCCGCCCGTGGAGATCCGGACTGACGAACAGGTCGTGGGTCAGGTAGTAAAAAGACAGTTCGCGCCTGGGTTTCTTACCCAAAAAGTCGACGTTCAAACCGTGTTTCTTGGCATACCTACGGAACAGGCCGTGGTCGGGGCCGTCTCCTATCACGGTGAATGCGTAGTCAATGCGGTTGTGCAATTGGCGCAGGGCCTTCAAGACGAACATGATGCCCTTCCATTCCAGCAACCGACCGACGTACAACAGGGAAAGTTTTGCCCGCCTGTCCGTACGGGCCACAGAGAGGTCAACCGTGAAATCAAGTTTGTCAATCGTGTAGTAGCCGGGCCTGACAAACGCCTTCCTCCGTGCATACGCAGGCAAGATTTCCAATGTGGCGGTTGTGGCCACACTTATTTCGCTTGCTTTGTACAAACCCAGCAGAATGAAAGGGTCAACAAGGGAAGAACGCTGCACGAGCATCCTGAGTAGTTCAACGACACGACCTTTCATACTCAGAATGCCAAGGAGCCGGACAGGTACGGTTTCGCCGCTGGCAACCGGGCCCCAGGTGAAGTACGGTGCGAAATACCACAGAAACGACGGAAAACGGTAAGAGCCGACAGTGGCACGGTGGGCATGGTCGAATTGGTTTCGCCTGTATTGCTTCAGTAAAAAAAAGAACAGGCAAATCTCCCACAAGTACACCACGATTTGCGGGCCGACGGAAAACGCCTTCAGACGGTTGACCCACGCAGGCAAGTCGAAGAAAACGAACGCTGTCCGTTGCGATTCGCTTGCCGTCATGTGTTCTTCTATTCTCCTTGTATCCGCCGGACGTGTTACCACCGTAAGGCGAGAACACTTGGCAAGCATCCGTTTCATTTCTTGCCAGCCCGTCTCGAACTCGCTGCCGCGTCCCGGCTCGCAGTTGTATGCCGACATGATAGCTTCCATGGTTGTTAGTGGGGTCAACATCAAAGGATCAAATGAAAAAGCATAGGTCTGCACGCTGTGCGTCAGACCGGAATCACAGGCTCGCCAAAGACAACAGGCGGGCGTTTTGGGCAATTTTTGCCTAAAACGCTACCCTCAAACCGAATTTTAAACAACCTCTACGCTTGACTTTAGCTGTTTGCGAATTCGCAAAAATGGCCGTTTGCAGCGTATGAAAGCCTTTTTTCAATTCCTGGATGTTGCGTTTTCAACAAGATGTTCAAAAATTGAAAAGCAATCGGCCTGCTTTCAACGTATTCGATGATTGCCTTTGTGGCAAAGGCTAAAGTCAAGCTAAGACAGCCTGTTGTCAACGGACGACATTTTGCACATGCCCTGTGCCGTCCACTACCTGTCTGTAGAAAACCTTGGCGAGCATCAGTCCGGGCAAAATAGCCTGCGTTGTTTCCAGATAGTTTTCAAAGAAGGAAATGACGATGACGGTCAAGATCGCCACTGCCAAGCAGAAGCTCAGATGGCTATTCACTTTGTCTCGGCCTTGGTAGTGAAGAAACAGTCGCCTCAGCCTGACGAGCAGGAAACTGGCAAAGCCCACGGACAACCCCATCCCAACCAGCCCGAATTCGGCGAACACCGACAAGAGCGAGAAGAAAGGCCGGTGCATGGTGGAATTGCCGAAACTCGCCGCCTTCCTGTTGTACGTACGCCACATACGCCATACGTGTTCTTTGAAAGGCTGGGAAACCTCGTTGGGCATGAACCAGAGTTTTTCCCCGAAATATTCCCCCGAACTCATCAGCCCCGCCCTGCTGGAGTACTGGCCCGGCCCCAAGCCGATTGCATACACCAACGGGTATTGATCGGGCAAGCGGTGTAACGCCGTGCGAACGGCCTGTAACTTTGGCGAGTCGCCCTGTTGGTAAAGCCTGAGAAATATGTTGGCAGACCTGGACACGCCCGGAAAAACGAATTCGATGGAAAGCAACAGGACAGCCGCCGTGCTTGTCACAAAAAACATCTTCTGAATGTCGCTCAACAGGATATTGCGGCGGTAGCACAACACAGTGAAAACAACCGATACAAGCAATGCTATGAACACGTGCAACACGCCGGCAAGCACAAGCGACAGCAAGCCGATTAGGAAAACGCACGCACTATTGCGATGCGTCAGTGCATACGGGGCGAACAGGGTCAGGAACAAGGCCATGTTGATGGAGAACATCTGGTTGCCAAAACCTTCGCTCTCGGTGACGAAAGCAGTCAGGCCTATGGTGCCTTGTACCGCGTCGCTGCTCAACACGTCGAACCTTCCGGTCAAAGACACAATCAGGAACTGCAGGATACCTACCAAGCCCTCCGCCAGTATCACGTATTTCAATACCACGGCATACCTCGTGTAGTCAAAGTGTTCGGTGGCGACCCCTTTTCCGGGCAACACCAGCAACAGGATCACGGTGCCGTAGGAAATTGCCGCCACAACCGCGTTTCCCGCAAGAAAGCGAACACCGTTAAAAGAGTACAGCCAGGTGTACAAGGCCAATGCTGCACAAAAGGCAAGGAAGAAGGAAACAACTCTGTAAAGCGTTTTGCCGGAGCAAGACCTGACTACAAACCAAACCATACAGATGAAAGGCGCGGCATAGGCCAGCACCCGCGAGGGCAACAGCGTGATGACGAGTGCCACCACGGACGACTCGAAGTAAGGACGTGCGTAGGATGCTTTCATGGAGGTGTCGCTGGTATTCGGGGCGGTTTCCCAAAGAGACTGAAAGCCGAATGCCCGGTCGTTTCCCGAAGTGATTTTTAGCATAGTTGTACACTCCGGGTCGCGTTGGTTTTTCATGGCACTCGGGTATTGTGCGGTTTCGCCGTTTTGGGCAAAAATTGCCTGAAACGCCCGCCTGTTGTCTTTGGCGAGCCTGTGATTCCGGTCTGACGCACAGCGTGCAGACCTGCGTGTCCACGGCGTTTTGGGCAAAAAATGCCCAAAACGCTTCAGTAGAACAAAATTCTAAACAACCTCTCAGGCTCCTGCCACGTGCAAACTTCTCGCTTGCCAAGCATTGTACACTTCCTCATACAGTTCTCCGTAGATGCGGGCTATGCGGTGCGGGCTGAAACGTTCCCGGTTCGTTCGGCCGTTGGCAATCAATTGTTCCCGGTAGGCTGCGTCGTTTATCACCTGCAGTATTCCCCTCCGAATGTCTTCGACATCGAAGGGGTTGACCAAGCAGGCCGCCTGCCCGGCGATTTCAGGCATTGCTGACACGTTGCCAGTCACCACGGGCCGCTCCACCGCGTTGGCTTCGATAATTGGCAGACCGAAGCCTTCGAAGGTGGAGACAAACACTACCATGTCGCATGCTATGTATTCGTCAACCACTTCGCTCTCATGCAAGTTGGCCTGCCACGTGTAGTCAACCTTTAGTTTTTCCAGCAAGGCCATGTCCTGTACGGACGGACGGCCTATGATGCGAAGCGTGCATTCGATGCCAGCCACGGCTTGTATCAGCCGTCCGAGGTTCTTGTTCGGTTTGGTGCCGACTTGCAGCAACACCGGCTTTTCCGTGTTGAATGCCTTCGGGTGCGGCGCGAACCAGGGGGCGACGCAATTGTGGATTACCTTTATCTTTTCTGCCGGGTAGCTCACATATTTCAGCAGTTCATGCTTGGTGGTTTCCGATATGACCGTAACTACCGCACACCTTCGCATGGGCAAATACAGCCAAAACCAGCGGTGGATGCTTTTTTTCAATTTGTTCGGCGAATACATCAGGTTCACGTCGTGGATGGTGAGTACCGTCTTCTTTTTCCCCAAGAAAAAAGCCAAATGATGCGTGTCGCCTGTCACATGATTGACATCCCCCTGCGGCTTGAAAAGGACTTCTGCCGCGTTGCACAGTTTTCGAAGCAATCCCCTGTTCGGTTTTGAGGAAATGAACACCTCGGTCTCGAACACAGGAGACAAATGGCTCCGGATACTCTTGAAAAGCGACTCAATGCTGAAGAGGTTGTCTTCAGGATTCCTGTGGTAAAAAGCGACTTTCATCTCCGTGGGTAAGTAGCTTGATTTGATTTCGCCCGCCAAGGGTTTGACATGGGCTGTTTCATCCGACAGTGCCTTGGGTGCTTTCGTCAATCAAAGCTTGGATTTGGCCGGCCCGTTTGTCCCAAGTGTAGTTTGTCATTTCGCGGCACGCATTGTTGCCGATGGACGAAGCCAATTCTCGGTTCTCAAGTAAGCATTTTGCATGTTGGTAGAACTCCGTCGTGTTCTCGGCCAACAGGCCCATGTCTTTTGTTTTGATCAGTTCAGGGATGGCACCCACCCTGAATGCGACGCACGGAACACCGCAACACATAGCCTCGGCAATCACATTGCAAAAACTTTCTCGCTCACTCGCATGCAACAGCATGTAGCTGTGCCTGAGCAGGCGAAGGGTTTGCTCGCGGGTTTGCGAGCCATGAAACACAATGTCCTCCCTTCCGCCAGCCATCGCCTGAAGTTGTTGCATCAGGGTGCCCGCCCCGACTATATCCAAGCCGATGTCAGGGAAATCGGCTTGGAGACGCTTGAACGTAATGATGATGCGGTCCACCCGTTTGTCCTTCTCCAATCTGCCTATGCAGATGATTCTCCTTTTTATGTCTGTCCCGCCCTTATCGGAGGGCGCGATGCGGGCGACTTCGTCATGGCTTATCCCGTTGCGTATGACTATTACTTTGGACGCATCTACCGAGAACTGCCGAACCGCCTGTTCCCCGAGGTACTTGCTGATTGCGACAACCCGGTTGACCGCTTTTGCCGCTGCCTTGGTTCGCTTGAGGTTGCTTACCTCCCCAAGCGGGGCCGTAGGCATGGCACCCAACCGGCCCAACAGGTACTGGTAATAGCTGACCGGCGAAAGAGACGGGTGTCTCAATTCCAAAAAGGTGCATATGCCCTCTTGCCGGCAATACTCAATCACGGGAATCAATGACTGTAGGGAATAGACAGCCTTGACATCGTTATTGCCGATGAAAGCCACCAAGTCTTCCATTGAACCATACTCGAAGGTCGGGATGGGGGCGACCGTGTCGTCTGCGCGTTTCAAACCAGCGGGAAAGGCCACCGCCATTCCCCGATTCTGTTTGTAGAAAGCCTTCATTGTCTCCCAGAACGCAATGATGCCGCCCCCGTGGACGGGATTGAACGGCTTGCTGACAATGAACAGTACGGTTGCCATGGATTTGTTTGTTGATATTCAGTCCTTTCGTTCGCCGACGAGTTTTACATACAGTTGCGGCACCCAACTCAGAACCGGAGCAATCGTCGAGGGGACGAGCCAGTACGAGGCCGCCAGTACGGTGCCCGCCCAAACGGCTCCCTGCATGGCGAACCAAAGCCAAGCAGGTGAAGAAACGAGTGTCAAACGGGTGCTTGCCAACAGCACCAAGAAAGCGATGAGTCCGACCAGGAAAGGACGGTACAGGTGGCTGCCCAAGCTGTGTAAACTGAGAGGCACCACCCGGTTCACGAACCAATAGGCGACGGGGAGCAACACGATGCTACGCAAAACCGCAGCGTATCCGACGTAAATCAGTCCGTACTGGCAGGCCCATCCAACCAATGCCACGTTCAGGATGCCGTTGACAAGGTTGAACCTCACCACTTGGTCGGGCCTTCCGACACTGACGAGCACCGTATTGACGTAATAGAAAATCATATAAACGGAACCTCCCACCGCAATCAGGTTCAGCAAATCCGTACCAGGTCCCCATCCTTGGCCGAAGAAACGTGTGATGGCCTCCCTTGAGAGAACCATAATCAAAGCCAAGAGAGAAAAAACAACTACAAAGGTTGACTTGACGGCCTTGTAAAAGTATTCCGCCAGCCGCTCTTTGTTGCCTTGGACAGAGGCGAAGAGAGGCAGCATCACCTTGTTCACTGACATGTTGGCTATTTCTATCGTGGACTGGAACACCTTGTAACCAAAAGAATACAAGCCCACCGCCTGAGGCCCCAAAAACAAACCGATTATAAGGCTGGTGGAATTCCTGCTGAAATAGATCATGAAGTTGTTGAGCAACATGTTGTAGGAGAATGAAAACAGTTCGCGAAAATGCGCCTTGGAAAAATGCAGCCGGGGCATCCATTTGGTATGCAGCCAGAACAGACCCGTGGAAAGCGAGATGAACACGATTTTTTGGAACACAAGTGCCCATACCCCGTGGCCCAAGAAAGCCATACCTACGCCTACCGCTCCTCCGGCAGCCAAACCGACAATCCGAATCAAGGCGATTGCCTTGAAGTCCATCTCCCGGGTGAGTTGCGCCACATGAACCAAACCGGAAGGCCCAACCAAGAAGACGACTGCGGTTGTTCTTAGCACCGGTGTCAACAGGGGGGCTTCGTATATGCCGGCAACGACCGGGGCTGTCAGGAACACCGCCAGGAAGACCAACGCCCCCAACCCGATGTTGATCCAGAATGCGGTGTCCAGATGGGATTGTTCCGGTTTCTCTTTCTGCACCAAAGCCGACACCATGCCTTGTTCGACCAGAATATTTCCGAAGTCAATGAAGGCGTATGCTATGGACACCAAGCCGAACTGGGTGGCTCCCAACAGTTTGGCAAGCACAAAGAACGCAAGTGTGGAAATCATTTTGACTCCCATGCTCTCTGCAAAAGACCACGCGACACCTTGCCTGACTTTCTTTTCCCTACCCATTTCGTTTCAAGCAAAAGTTGGTTTGGTGAACGGTGTGCAATGTCGCAGGCCGGTGTCCAGGACAACCGCCCCCCACAGGCCTTTGCGTTTCCGGATCAAGGCAAGCCTTTTCCGTTTCCGGAATCGTCCAAGACGGCTCCGTATTGGGTCTTGACTTTTTCCAGCCGGTGCATCAACTCGTCGGCCAGCGATTTCACCACGCCTTCCTTGCTCAGGCGTGGCCTGCTGCTACGAAGGCCTGAAAACTGCCTTTCCACTGACGCTGCCTTGAAGCTTCCGTGGTACTTCACATAAGCCGTGGCCAGCAAACGGGCGGCTCTCCGGCCCAGCAGGCCTTTTGTTTTCGACTGCACCGCTTTTGCCGCTTCCCCGGTCGCGTTGTACAGCGCGGGCATCCGCACGAAATCAAAGTCCACTTTGACCGAATTCGCCCAGTCGCGCCATTTGAATTCGCTTATGTTATTATAGCACTTGACCGGTATCCAAGGTGTCCGCAGCGTATCCGCCACAATCGCCCCGTGCATGGCTTCCGTGAGCAAGACTTCCGATTTCAGGATTTGGTCAATGACCACGTCTGGGTTCCAAAGGGGACTTATGTAGTGGTAGCCGCTTGCGGCGCACAGGCCCGCCCAGTCGAACCTGTCTTCGCTTTGCCAGTGCGGCATGTAGGAGAACGCGTGTTGTTTGGCAGGCGCGGCAAATTTGAAATGGTGCAATAGCAACGCCCCGTCTGCAACGGCTACAGACTTGTCCAGCCCCAAGTGCTCGGCTGTCAATGGCCCCCTTACGCATACGATCTCATGGGAGCCGTCCAGGCGTGGTTGCGCTCCGTACTTGCCGTAGCCAGTGCTGAATATTATCTTTTTCTTAGCAGGGCTGTTTTCCAGCACGTTCAGCCCGAAAAGGGACCCGATGCCGAAAAAAGAAACATCCGGGTTGCCGTCGAAAAAGTCGGGCATCAAGGCAGGGAAAACGGTGGCGTTGAGTGCATCCCCGAAATTCGTGTTGTCGTCAAAATAGCAGAGTTTCATTGCAGGGTGTTTATACCAAGATAAAAGACTGAGTGCGCAAAAAAACGATACAACCGTCTGATTGTCAGCGTATTTTGTATTCCCAAATCCGCATTCCTACTTCCAATTTGGTATTAGGGTTCGGCTGCGTTTCATTGCAGCCTAATGCGTTTTGGGCAATTTTTGTCGAATCGTGCAGCAGCACTTGTTCGGTTTCCGACCAAGTGCTGCCTTGTCCACTATACGGGAAGCAACTTGCGAAAAATCATGTCGTAGAATTCGCCTTTGTTCCACAAGTACTTGAAGTACATCTTGAGCGGTGTGACCATGCTCCGGTCCTTGAAACTGTCCGCAAAGGTTTCGATGGCGAACTTGGTGATTGTTCCTCTCTTGAAGGCGCGGAAGCCCTTCATATCGTTGGCTTGACGGAAATGCTTCTCCCATTTGGCGAAAAAAGGTTTGATCCGGGTGAACTTCTTGTGGTACTGCTTTGTCAAGCGGCCTGTAGAATGGAAGGTGAAATAGGTGAGTTCCTCATCGCAATAATCCACTTTCATGCCTTGCAAGGTCAATCGCATCCAAAGATCAATGTCTTCGGCGTGTTGCAAGACAAAGTCGAACGAACCGAGCTTTTTCATTGCTTCACGTTTTATCATGATGGTTGAAGGGTTGGGGGGAGTCCAGCAGTTGTTTACCAACTGGTGCCAAAGGTTTTCTTTGAACAGTTTTTTTCCTGAGCGAATCGTCTTGTGTTCGTACACAAGCCATGTGTTGTTATACACCAAGTCCAAGTTGGGGTCTTGCTCGAATAGGCGCATTTGCTTGGCCAGCTTGTGCTTGTCCCAGTAATCATCAGAGTCGAGGAAAGCAATGAAATCACCTTGTGCGTGTGCCACTCCGATGTTACGCGAACCGCTGGGTCCGACGTTCACCGGATTCCTCGCCACATACAGATTGGTCGAATCTGAATAGCCGTTGGCGTTGAGAAATTCCTCCACATCGAAAGGAGAGCAGTCGTCCACCACAATGATTTCGCAAGGTTGCAGTTCTTGGGCGTTGACGGACTCCAACGCCCTAATCAATTCTTTCCTGCGGTTATAGACAGGAATGACGACGGAGATGCTGTTATTCATACAGAAGCCAAAGGCTGGTTGTCTGACGGACAGAACGACTGCCACAAGTCTCGGCAGCCGGTTGCGAAAGGCACCTCTGCGTGGGAGGATGCCCGGAAACTTGTCTCAGAGGTTGTTCAAAGTTTTGTTTCGCTTAGGCGTTTTAGGCAAAAAATGCCCAAAACGCTTTACTGTACAGAGGGTCGGTGTTTGCATAGTTGCTACAGAGCAATTTTTGGCCGATTGAAAGCGATTTTATTCGGAAGCACGATTTGCCAACGTATGCTGCGTATCTGCATTGTATTGTTCCTCAGCTCGCTATTTTTCTGTAATAGACACTTCCGTTGTAGTATTCGGACGTTTTCACGCCGTTGTAAATGATGGCACTTTTGTCCTTGAGCTTGTGGCTTACAAGCAATTTGTTCAATCTCAGGATGTCTTTCCATTCGGACAGTTGATCCCTGACCACAAACAGGCTGTAATCCATGTGGTCGGAAAAATGCAGGTAGTCCGAGATAATCCCCACCGGACACGTGTCCACCACTATGTAAGCGTATTCATGCCTTAGTTTTTCGAGCAATTGCTCAAACGAACTTCTCAGGAAAACGGAACGCGACTGTTGGAACGACTGCCCGACACCGATCACATAGAGATTTTCGATGGATGTCGGGCTGACCGCAACGCTTGATACGTCCGGCAGGAAGTTGATCAAGCCGGCGGTGTCTTGCAGGTTGAAGATGGCACTGATGTCGGCTCGATAGAAATCCGTGTCTATGAGCAGGGTCTTGTGGCCCGCGTTGGCAAAGGCCGCAGCCAAGTTGATGGCACAATATGTCTTCCCATCGTTGCTTGCCATGGATGTTATTCCTATCAATTGTGTCTTGTTGAACTGTAGGTAACGACGGACGGCCTGAAAGGTGCTGTCGTTGTACGTGTTGGCGGTGATGGGCCTGTGCCTCTTGGTCTGGGTGT
>JALOMD010000605.1 GCA_025455595.1 Cytophagales bacterium
AGAATCAGCATCACGGCTACGCAAATCAGGAACACGAAGCCCATTACGTCCAAGAACGGGATTTCGTACACCGCCTCGGCGTTTTTCACCGCGAAGCCGTAAGCGGCCAGCGGCTCCAGGTTCACGGCACCGGGCAAGACAAACTTGAAGAACAGCGACAGCAGAAACCCGCCCACAATGGCAAACATGGCTCCGGCCGAGTTGGTGCGTTTCCAGAAAAATCCCATGAAAAACGCCGCAAACACCCCCGGCGACACCAACCCGGTCATTTCCTGGATGAACTGAAACCCGCCTTTTTTGTCAATGCCCATGTACGGCGACAGGAATATGGCCAGTATCATGGACACCACCACGGCCACGCGACCCATCCAGACCAATTGCGCCTCGGTGGCATCGCGTTTTACGTATTTTTTGTAAATATCCAGCGTGAAAATAGTGGAAATGGAATTGGCCTTGCCCGCCAGCGAGGCCACCACCGCCGCCGTGAGGGCCGCAAACGACAGCCCTTTCAAGCCGCTGGGCAACAGATTCAGCAGCACCGGGTAGGCGCGGTCTTGGTTCAGTTCGCCATTGGTCAGCATTTCCTGTTGGAACATGCCTTCCTTCCACAACGTGTAGGCTGCAATGCCGGGCAGCACGACGATGATGGGCATAAGCATTTTCAGGAACGCCGCGAACAGGATGCCGTTGCGGGCCGTTTTCAGGTCGGCACCGAGGGCACGCTGCGTAATGTACTGGTTGCAGCCCCAGTAGTTCAGGTTCACAATCCACATGCCGCCGATCAGAATCGTGAGGCCCGGCAGCGAGCCGTAGTGCGGGTGCCCCTGCGGAAACACCATGTGGAAGTGGTCTTCGGAACGCTGGAACATCAGTTGGAAACCTTTCGCCAAACCCTCGGCACCGAACCGTTCGGACACCAAGTTGAGGGCCAGATACGTGGTGGCCAGTCCGCCCAGCACCAGGAAAAACACCTGAATCACGTCGGTGTAACCGATCACCTTCATGCCGCCCAGCGTGATGATGATGGCAAACACGGCCAGCCCGGTCATGCACAGCGTGAAGTCAAGCCCCGATATGGTGGAAACGGCCAACGCTCCCAGAAACAGAATGGAGGTGAGATTGACCAAAATGTACAAGAACAGCCAGAAAATGGCCATAATCATGGCGACGGTTTCATTGTACCGCTGGCGCAGAAACTGCGGCATGGTGAAAATGTGGTTGCGCAGGTAAATCGGCATGAAGAAAATTGCCACAATCAGCAGCGTGGCGGCGGCCATCCACTCGTAGGTCGAGATGGCGAGGCCCATCGAAAACCCGTTGCCCGACATGCCTATGAATTGCTCGGCCGAGATGTTGGACGCAATCAGCGAGGCACCGATGGCCCACCAAGTAAGCGAACCTTCGGCCAAGAAGAAATCGGTGGAACTGGCTTCTTTGCTCTTTTTGCGTTGGTAAATCCAGTAACCGTAACCGGCCACTACAAAGAAATAAACTAAAAAAACGGTGACATCTAAGGTGGACAGTTCCTTCATTGGTGACGGGCAAGGTGTTAAGGTGTGAGAATGGTTCCGGTGCGAAAGATAGACATTCGCAGGCAAAGAAAGTGAACAAAATCCTGTAAATTGTACAAAATTTGCGACCCATTGGAACCTTCTGCCTTGGGGAAGGAGGTTTTGGAAATACCGGTTGGGGACTATGCGTCAGGCCGAAAACGGCAAAAGCGTTTTAGGCAAAAATCGCCCAAAACGCCGCTTTTTCAAGTCGTGAAGCCGCAGCACAGACCTACTGCTGCGCCCTTTGCATTCTTTGCGAGAAACAAAACCTTTCACGCAAAGGCGCAGAGATTTTCGCAAAGAATGCAAAGAGGAGCAATGCGACTGACCACTAACGACTTACGACTTACCACTAACGACTTTGCACTCATACATAGACAAACCCCATTTGCAGCTCGACTACGACCCGGTGCTGGGTTGCGTGGTGCATACGTGGCGCGGCTACTTCACCGAAGACGAATACCGCCAAGCCATGCGCCACTGTTTGGAACTGCTGCACCAGACCGGGGCACGCGGCTTGATTGTGGACATGCGCACCGCCGCCCACGACTACTGGCTCGACAACCCTTGGACGGCCGAGACGTGGTTTGCCGAACTGCTCGCCACCGATGTGCGCAAACTGGCCGTAGTGACGGCTGCTGCACCGTCGGCAATCAAGCATTTTTTCCCCGCCGCCGACTCGCTGCTGGTAGGCCGTTATTTCTCCAGTCTCACTGAAGCTTGTGCTTGGATAAGCCAGCAGGGGATCTGAAGCGGGGCGTTTTGGGCAAAAAACGGCTAAAACGCCCTTCGGTTGCCGCGAGGGGTATGAAACCCCTCGCTACGGAGTACTGATTGTTTGTAGATGCACTGTGTTTTTGAGCCAATCAGTCTCCTGTTCATAGCTCGTATGTAAGTGGTGCTTTTCCTGATTGCGAATATAGTTTCTGACTTTATGCACATTGGAAGGGCTTACCGAAATCACTGCGTAGCCGTCCTGCCATTCGAAGTATTCCTCGGTGCGTTTCTCCTCATTTACCCATTGCCACGTAAGCCCTTTTATGTTTTTGACCGTTTCGCTCACCGCGAACTTCGGGTTGAGCGAAAGCAGCAGATGCACATGGTCGTCGGTGCCGTTGATAAAGTCTGTGTGATATTCCTTCTCATGGCAAATCTCTCTCACCTTTTCATAAAGGTGGAACTTCAAACCTGAAGTAATAAGAGGCTTTCGGTTTTTGGTTGACCAAATAAGGTGTAACCATATTGAGTGATACGTGTTTCCCATATAATTATATACAGAAGCGATACAAGAAGGTAAATGACACTCCGTAGCGAGGGGTTTCATACCCCTCGCGGCAACCGCAGGGCGTTTTGGGCAAAAAATGGCTAAAACGCCTGCTCTCGCCCAGCAATCCCGCAAACCACTACCCGGCTTCCTAAAAAAATATCCCAAACATGTTGCAACATTAAATGTATATACATATATTTGCAAGAAATTCTAAACCATTTCGGTGGCGAACGAGTTAAAGTTCAGTACAACATTCTTTTCAAACCCATTTTTTGTACAACATTCTTTTCAAACCCATTTTTTTAAAACCATGAAAAAGCAAAACATTTTGTTGGCGTTGGCTGCCCTTTTGGTATTCGCAAACGCCGCGTGGGCTGGCAACGGCCCCCAAGCTCCCACCACGCTGAAAGCCGACGTGGAAAAAAGCACCCTGACCTGGAACGGCAAGAAAGTGACCGGCGAACACACGGGCACCATCAAACTGTCCAACGGCTCCCTGCAAGTGAACGGCGCGAAACTCGTCGGCGGTTCGTTTGACATTGACATGAACAGCATCGTTTGCACCGACATCACCGATGCAGAGTACAACACGAAGTTCATCGGACACATGAAGTCGGAAGACTTCTTCAACACGGCCAAATTCCCGACCGCCACTTTTAAAATCACCAAAGTGAAAGCCAAAGGCGGCCAGAACTACGACGTGACCGGCGACTTGACAGTGAAAGGCATCACCAAGCCGGTGACTTTCCCGGTGGTGTTGAAAACCGACGGCACGCCATCTACGACGATTTCACGATTGATTTCAAACTCGTGGCAGCGAAATAAGTCTTGAGTCGTTAGTCTTGAGCAAACAAAAAGCCCTGCCGACGCGGGGCTTTTTGGTTGCTTGCTCCATAGTTTTACAGTGTGACTGTTTAAGATTTGGGCTTTTGGTTCCGAACGTAGGGGCGGGGCTTGCCCC
>JALOMD010000606.1 GCA_025455595.1 Cytophagales bacterium
CTCCGTAGCGGCGGGTATAAAACCCGCCGCTACGGAGCAAAGTCCCGCGTTCAAAAACATGCAGTTTGTCTTTTGAATTGGTGGCATCGAACTGATTACACACTCAATCTTTTGTTTTGGTAAGTACGTGTTCACAAACAGTTTTATCTGTTTTTGCTTAAAACACTTTCCAAGTAATTGAAAACCAACAGCTTATGCCATCAGACTAAAGACTAACTACCAACTACTTATTAGAAGATAGGCGTTTTGGGCAAAAACCGCCTAAAACGCCTATTCACTCATTCTATCATCCACTCATTCAAAATTGCATTCGTACTTCTCATCTGTCCCATCCCGGCGGTTTGGTGCGGGTGCGCTGGTTGAACGCCTCTACGCAAGGGAAACAGGGAGGCGGAGGGCCGACTATGACCGGGCAATCGGGCGGCTGGGGTACGGCCGGGCTGTCGGCAATGGTGCTTCTGTCCACCCAGTAAGGTTGGTAGATTACACCCGATGCGCCGAAAAAACCCAGCACCCGTTCGTTCGGATTGTTGGCGTTGCGGATGTTGCCCAGCGTGGGGGCCGGGGGCACGTCGAACGGCCCGCCCGTGGCATTGCTCTGCGACCGCACCGAGTTCCAAAACCGGTAGGCGTTGTTGCCCAACGACCGTTGCTCGATCAACAGGTAGTACGGGGCGCGGCTGTCGTAAGGGATTGTTGTGACGGCTTGCTTGCGAACTTTGTTGCCGTTCACAAACTGGTCGCCGGCAATGTTGACGCACGTGAAGCATTGGTTGATGTCCCAGCAGTCGGTGCAGCAATTCAGGCAGGGAGTACGGGCACCATTGCTGTTGGGAATTTCTTCGGAGAGTTTGCAGTAGGTCAGTTGGCTGAAGTGCCTCCATTTCCACAGGTATCCGTCGCCGGGCGTGGGCGGGTCGGTGAGGTCAAGGTACACGGTTATGCTCTTGTTGGCTGGGTTATATTCCCAGTAAATGTCGTCAATGGGTGGCACGGGCTTGAGCAACTCGGGTTCGGAAACGTACTCGGTGCCCTCGGCAGTCCGGATGTGCAGTTGGTACGTGCGGCCTACCTGTCCTTGGAAATCAGTCGCCGTCAGGTAGTTGCCCCCTCCTGAGTCAAAGAATTCAATCCGTCGTCCGTTGTCGTCAGAAGCATAAACAGTGGCTCCGTTCAAGCCAAGGCTGATGCCAGCGTTGTCATTCGAAAAGGCGGCCGAGGTAGTGAGCCGCACCCGGTGCGGGCCGGGCTGGTCGGTAATCAATCCCTCCACTACCAAACGCGGCGAAATGGCAGTATTTTCGGGGGTGTACGGCGTGACACAGGCCGTCACAAGCAGCAGCCCGCCCGCCAGCAGCCGATTGAACCAAAGACGCAAATCGCCAAACGGACGTTTTGGGCAAAAAAACGCGAAAACGGGAGAGACGAAAGAAGAGAGGCGAAAGAGGAAAGACGAAAGGTACGGCACAACTCTTCTTTTTTCTTTTCTCTTTTTTCTTTTTTCTCGCACAGCGTACAAATCAGTGAGACGGTTCATGGCCGGTTCTGTTCAGAATTTGAAGTTGTAGGTGAGTGACGGAAACGCCGCCCCGAAAATGGACAGTTTGTAAGCACTGGCACTGCCCCGGTCGGCCCGGAAAAACACCGAATAGGCGTTGTTGCGACTGTACAAGTTATAGACGGCAAACGTCCAGCTTTTGTCCACTTTTTTGGATTTCCGGTAGCCGCTGTCAATGTTGATGGCGATGTCGAGGCGGTGGTAGTCGGGGATGCGCTGCTGGTTGCGCAGGCCGAAGTCAGGGATGATGATGCCCGCGTAGTTGAACCTGCCCTCCGGGTACGTGGCGGGCCGACCGGTGCTGTAGGTGTAGTTGGCCGAGAAACCCATGCGTTTTTTCAACTGGTAGTTCAGCACCAAGTTCACTGTGTGCGGTTTGTCGTAATTGGCCGGATACCACGCCCCGGCGTTCACTTGCTCGCTGGCAAACGGGCTTTGCATTTGCACCAGTGTGCGGGCGTACGTGTAGCTCACCCAGCCGGTCAGGTACTCGCCCACGTTTTTGCGGGCCAGCACTTCCACGCCGTAGGCCCGGCCCACGCCTTGCAGCACGGCCGTCTCAATGTTGCGGTTCAGCAGCACGGCCGCGTTGTCCTTGTAGTCCAGGAAGTTGGTGAGCCGCTTGTAATAGACTTCCACCGATGTCTCGAACATACTGCCCGCGAAGTTGCGGAAAAACCCCGCCGCCACTTGGTCGGCGATTTGCGGCAGGATGTGCGTGTTGCTCAGTTGCCAGCGGGCCGTCGGGATGGCTGCCGCCGTGTTGGAAACCAAGTGGATGTACTGCCGCATCCGGTTGTAGCTCACTTTCACCGAACTGCTCTCGTCCAAGCTGATTTTCAAGGCCAGTCGCGGCTCCAGTCCGGCGTAAGAGGCCGCCACCTCGCCCCTTCCATACACCGTGGAGTCAACCGCACTGAGCGGGTCGCGGGGGGCACCGGCTTGGTAGCGGGTCACGGTTGTCGGGCCGGTGCTGAGGAAGGCCGAGGCCCGCAGCCCGGCGGTAAGCGTCAGTTTCGGGTTGATAACGAAATCGTCTTCCACGTAAGCGGCCAGTTCGGTGCCAGACTCGTCCGGAATGCGGACAGGCAGCACGTCGCTACCGGGCGGCGTGAGCAGGTTTTCAGGGCGAACCCGGTAACGGATGGCCTGCGCACCAAAGCCGAGGCGGTGTTTTTCGTTGCGTTGGTAAGTGAAATCGGTGCTGATGTTCAACTGAGTGAGGCCCGTTGGAATCTCAAACCGGTTCGGCTCTGTGGGGTTGATGATTTTTGCCGTGTAATTGGTGTAAGTGACCGTAGCCGAGCCGCTGAATTTTTCGCTGAAAAACCGCTGCCACTTCAGCGTTCCGTAGCGGTTGCTCCATCGGTACTGCGACAACGACGAGTTCACGGCAATCGTCAAGATGGAATCGGCGGCGATTTGCAGGAAGTCTCCGCTCACATAGCCCGACAGGCTCAGGGTGTTTTTCTGGTTGATGCGGTAGTCAACCTTGGCGTTGAGGTCGTAGAAGTTGGCCCGCGT
>JALOMD010000607.1 GCA_025455595.1 Cytophagales bacterium
GTTTACATCGTCCATTCGGCCAAGGCGGGCGAAACGGGCAAACTGCTTTTCGTGTGCATCGGGCTTTTCTTCGCGTGGTTGGGCAATGTGATGCACAGCCTGAAACCGAACTATTTCGCCGGTTTCCGCCTCCCGTGGACGCTGGAAAACGAGCAAAACTGGCGCAAGACGCATCAGTTCGGCGGCAAGCTGTGGTTTTTCGGCGGCTTGGCAATGGCAGTTTCCACATTCGCATTGCCGCCGACGGTCGGCTTGGCGGTGTTCTTCGGCACCGTAGCCGCTCTAAGCATCTTGCCGGCCGTGTATTCTTACCGTTTGTTCCGGAAAATGCAGCAGGCAAGCAGTTGAAGAAAGTACGAATTCAATTCAGAATTATGAATTACGAATTCAGAGGCGTTTTGGGCGATTTTTGGCTAAAACGCCTTGTCTCACAGAAATCTTTCCACAAAAGAAGCGCAATTCTTTCATTTTCAGCCGATAGTAACTCCACTATTAACTTTTCTTTTTAGGCCTTTCGCTTAGCCTGGGAAACGGGGCGTTGTTGTAGCCCCGACAGGTCGGGACTCACCCGAAGGGTGATTCGCCGCAGTCAAGCCACGCAAGCGTGGCTCTCCGAATGACATTGACTTCGTCGAATCTTCGATTTCGGAGATACCAGCGAAAGTCATAGTTTTATAGCAGTTGCTCCAGTGCATCTATCTTCGCCTGCATGGTGAAGGCAACCATGTCTTTCTCTATGTATTGAAACTCGTCAAGTGCATACTTGCGCGCAAATACACCGTTTGCCAAATAATGGATTTCGTCGCAAACATCAGTCAGTGTAGGCAAAATGTGCGAGGTCAGGATAATTGTTTTGTCCGCCTGTTGAAGCCGGGAAATAATTTGCTTGAGCAAGAGATTGGAAGCCAAGTCAAGCCCGTTGAAAGGCTCGTCGAGCAAATAAACCGGGTAGTCTGCCAGAAGCAGTGTCAGCAGGGCCAGTTTTTTCTTCATGCCCGTCGAGTATTCCTCGGCATATTGCATCAGAGGCAGTTCCAGCAACTCAGCCCACTTGTTGATTGTCTCTGTTGAAACGCTTTTTTTCTGTGCTTTCAGGCAAAATAACAGATGTTCATTGGCCTTGATGCGCGGATAGAAGTACAACTCGGTGGGCAAATAACCAATCGTATGCAAACGCCTGTCCGGCGAGATGCGGCCGCTGGTCGGTTTTTCCAAGCCGCAGATGCAATTGAAAAGCGTGGTTTTTCCGGCCCCGTTGGCTCCGATGATACCCGTAGTGGTTCGCTCACCGAAAAGCACCGAAACGCCATCCAATACGTAACGGCGACCGTCATAGGTTTTGCGGAGGTCGTTCAGTTCAATCATCCAACAAGGTACGTAATTTTCTTCGGGCTTGCCAGAATACGAAAGGCGTGAACAAAACAGATGCACCCGCCCACGTGAACAGGAAATTGAACGATTGAAAAAACTGAATCAAGAACGGACTTTTGGCAAAAGCGTACTTGATTGCAATGTTGTTCAGCAAGCCAATCACGTAGCTGCACACAAAAACACTCACAAACCAAACCGTTTCCGGAAACCTGAAAAACATGCCCGCCCCTAACAACAACAGTACAGGCAAAACCGCCAGTACGCAGAAAACCATTTTCCTGTGCATGAACCTTCTGCTCGTTGTGCGGAACGTTGCAATGTAAAACCAGTTTTCAGGAATATGAAAGGCGAAAAACAGGATAGACAACACTACACTCCCACCCACGACAGCCAAAATCATTCTGCCAAAAACCACACCCGACAGAAAAACAACAGAACCTGCCACGAAGCCCAACCAGAAAAGCCTCCATTGTGCATTCAGTTCCATGCCTTGCATCCAAAACAATCTGCCAATAGATTTTCTGCCCAGTTTTAATTGTGGCAACCAAGGCAAGAAGACAGTGCAAGCGAACAGCAACGGAACGAACAGGAACTCGCGGCGCAATAGAAAAACAATCGAAAAAGGCAGCGACAAAAGCAAGTATTCGACAAAGAGGAGTTTTCGGTAAGCGAGCGGCACGTATGTGCGCAAGAACGGCAGGTCACGGCGTTGCGTGTGCAGGCTCAACAGAATCGCCAAGCCCAAGAAAAATGCGAGCAGGCCGCCTTGCGGCATTGTAAGAAGCCGAACGAAAGAGACGACACACAAGCCTGAAATCGCCCAGATGGAAAAAAACGTCCAAAGCCAGCCTACCTCAGTTATTTGACGCACAACGGATTTGCCGCGCACTGTAAGATATGCTTGAAGCATGAGATGAGAAACGTGGCTTAGGAAGCCACATACAATGGTTAAAAGTGTTTGCGTTTTGAGCAAAAATCGCCCAAAACGCTTTGTACCGTTCTTCGTAGCCTGTGGCTACCAAGGATTAATCTCGGTAGTGTGCGACTACCAGCGCGTAGCGCAACCGGCGTTGTGCGGAAAGCCGTTTCGTGCTTCGCACGGGTAGTCAGAGACTACCCGCATATTCCTGCGAAGTCGCAGACTTCGCAGAACTTGGAAAGCACGAATTCAATTCAGAACTATGAATTACGAATTCAGAAGCGTTTTGGGCGATTTTTGGCTAAAACGCCTGTTTGCGCCGACGAGCATTTTGGGCAAAAATGTCTGTTTATTGTCTTTAGCGAGCCTTTGATTCCGGTCTGACGCACAGCGTGCAGACCTGCGCGGCAAAAGCGTTTTGGGCAAAAAACGGTCAAAACGCCTTTTCTCATTGCAAGCACTGAAGACTATCCACTGACCACTTACATAGTCGCAAAGCTTCCTGCATCCGTGCTTCTGACCAAATCCGCGTAATCCGGCGGGCAAGTGTCGGGTTGCAGCAGGCTTCCGGCAGGTACGTACGGGTAGATTTCGTCGTAACGCTTCGTCAGGTTCATGAATACGCGGCGCGTGATGTGTCGCCGCGCCAGCAGCGACGGCTCTTTCAACCCGGCTGCCGCCAGCAGTTCCACAAAACTCTCCACCGTGGCGCGGTGGTAGTTGGCCACCCGCACCTTTTTGTCTTCCACCACCAGCCCTTTCACCAATTCAGGGTTTTGCGTCGCCACGCCC
>JALOMD010000608.1 GCA_025455595.1 Cytophagales bacterium
CAAGCGGTTCAAGCAGGAAATATTGGATGTGAAGTATCACGAAAAAGACATTGCCGACATCTTGGACATGACTGTGGACGACGCGGTGGAATTTTTCAGCGGCGTGCCCAAGGTGGCTGACCGGCTGCGGCCGCTGCAAGACGTGGGCCTCGGCTACGTGCGGCTCGGGCAGTCGTCGGACACGCTTTCGGGCGGCGAGGCGCAGCGAGTCAAACTGGCTTCGTTCTTGGGCAAAGGCAACGCCAACCAAGGCCGCACGCTGTTTATCTTCGACGAACCTACCACCGGGCTGCACTTCCACGACATCAAGAAACTGCTGAAGGCCATCAACGCCTTGGTGGAGCAAGGTGACAGCGTGGTGCTGATTGAACACAACACCGAGGTAATCAAATGCGCCGACTGGGTGCTTGACCTCGGCCCCGAAGGCGGCGACCAGGGCGGTCATGTGGTGTTCACAGGCACGCCGGAAGAATTGGTGAAACAAGAAAACAGCTACACCGGGCGTTTCTTGAAAGGAAAGATTTGAACGAAAGGCGGAAGGCGGATTTCGGAAAAACCGGCGAAACGAGAAGCAAGCCGTTTTGGGCAAAAATTGGCTAAAACGGCGGTAGCACAACATTCATGTTGTGGCGGGTTGCGCGAACAGTCGCGTTGGTTGCGTCCGTCACAACATGAATGTTGTGCTACCCGCGTGTGCTGTGAGGCGCGTTTTAAGCATTTTTTGCCCAAAACGCTATTGATGAAACCCAGCTCCAATCCGCTACGTAATAGAACAATCCTTTGTCAGATTACACCGGGTTTTACTGCATTCCGGCGGACTTTCGTGCAAGATATTGGCGAAAAAAAATCGGCTAACACAGCCTATCGCCTTGATTCAGAAGAAAAAACGCCGAATAATTGTGTTTTTGACAACAATTTTTGCTACTTCACGTTTTGACATGAGCAAAGGTTCCGACAAACTTACATTGTAAGTTTTTGTAAAGGTTTCGCGTAGCCGTCAACTCCTCTCCATCGAAAATGACAGAAAGGTTGTACCGGGTGTTTTTTTCCGAGCCGCTGGCAACTGAACACCCCTCCCGGAGCGTGCTTGATTTCATGCTGGTGAGCCAGCTACTTTTTCACCTGCTCAATCTGGCCGCTTTTGTCGAATTGTTCAAGGCGGCTGCCTTTTCGGGAGGTTTCTACGTGGCCGGTTTCCTGATACTTTACTTTGCCGCCTACCTATGGGTGTGGCGGCTCACCAAACAAGGCCGCACCGACACGGCCAAATACGTCTTCTACGCCGCCACCAATCTGCTGCTTTTTGCATTGAGTTCGGCCATGGGCAACAAGGCAGGCGTTCATTTGCTGTATTTTCCGCTCATTACCAGCACGTTGGTCGTTTACGGTTTCTACGACAAGCAAAAAATCATCATGATGACGGCCCTGTCGTTTGCGTTTTTGGGCCTGCTCGACTTCACGGGGCATCGCCTGTGGCACGTGCATGTACCGCCTGAAAACCAGCACGCCTTCTATGCAGGCAACTTTGTGCTTTCGGTGGCGGTCATCGGCTTTTGCATCATCCATCTGATTTCGGTTCTCTACCATACCCAAACCCGCCTTCGCGAGTCGGAGAGCAACCTGAGCAGCATTTTGTCGTCGTTAAACGAAGTAGTGTGGGCCGCCACCCTGCCCCACGGCGACATCATTTATATGAACGCCGCCGCCGAGCAAGTGTTTGCCTTTCCGGCCAAGTCGCATTACGAGAATCGCCGGCACTGGTCGCAGATTGTGCTGCCCGAAGACCGGGCCGACTACGAGGCGTTTGAGGCAGAAATCCATAAAAAAGGAGCCGATGAAATCGAATACCGCGTGGTGCGTCGAAACGGTGAGTTGCGCTGGCTGCGCGACCGGTGCAAAATCGTGTGGAACGAAGCAGGCAAGCCGCTGCGCTTGGAAGGCATCACTACCGACATCACCGACCACAAGCTGACCACCGAAAAAGTAAAACAGCAAAACGAACAACTGCGCGGCATCCTCGAAAGCACCCAAAGCAGCATCTTTGCCCTCGATACCGACTACAACTATCTGATTCTCAACTCGACGCACCGCCAAACCATGCAAAATGCCTACGGCGTAAGCGTGAAGCGGGGCGTAAACCCGATTGAGGGGGATTTTTTCGGGGCGGATACGGAGAAAGTGCTGGCCCACTTGCAACGTGCCGCCGAGGGCAAGCCTTTTTTGATTGTCGAGGAAATGGGCGACCCGGCCCGCCGCCGCACTTGGTACGAAACCGTGTATAATCCCATCCAAGACGAGTTCGGGCGGGTGACGGGCATCGCGGTGTTTTCGCGGGACATTACCGAACGCAAACGCGCCGAAAACGAACTGCTGCGCACCAACTTCGAACTGGACACATTCGTCTATCGCGCCTCGCACGACATGCGGGCACCGCTGCGGTCGGTGCTGGGGCTGGTGAACTTGCTCCAGATGGAATCCGACGAGGAGCAACGGCAGGAATACTTGCGCCTGATTGAGAAAAGCGTGGATCGGCTCGACTCGTTTTTCAGCGATTTGCTCAACTTTTCGCGGAACAGCCGCCTCGATCTGGTCAGCGAACCTATTGACTTCCAGCGTCTTATCAAAGATTCGTGGCAAAACCTGCAATACCTCGAAAACGCATCTTCCATTCAGCTTGTCAAAGAAATCCGCGTCCGTGACGATTTCCACTCCGACGTGTCGCGCATTGAGGTTGTGCTGCAAAACCTCTTCTCAAACGCCATCAAATACCACAAGTCCATACCCGGGTCGCGGGTACGCGTCACCGTTGCCGCCGACCGTCGCCAAGCATACATTACAGTCGAAGACAACGGAAAAGGCATTGAGCATCAGTACATTGACAAAATTTTCGACATGTTTTTCCGCGCCTCGCTGGGCACGCCCGGTTCAGGTTTGGGCTTGTACATCACCAAGCAAGTGATTGAAAAACTCGGCGGCAGCATTTCGGTGGCTTCCGAACTGGGCATCGGCACCCGTTTTTCCATCACCATTCCCAACCGCGTGACCGAGCCGGTCAAAGAAACCGTTTCGCAGTCAGTGTGA
>JALOMD010000609.1 GCA_025455595.1 Cytophagales bacterium
GCGATGTCGGTGTCGCGGAGCCACGTGCGGGCTTTTTCGTCGCCTTGGGCATGGGCGTGGAAGTGCGTGTCAACCAAGCCGGAGTACACCACCGATACCTTGATGCCGTGCCGCCGCACCTCCTTGCGCAAGGCCATCGAAAACGCATCTTGGGCGTATTTGGTGGCGCAATACAGCGAACCGCCCTCGAACACGCGTTTGGCCACGTCAGACGCAACCGTGACAATGTGTCCGCCACCCGCCGACTTCATGTGCGGCACCGCTGCCCGCGAAAACAAGAACGTTCCCTTTACGTTGGTGTCCATCAGTGAATCCCACTCTTGGGCGGTGATTTCTTCCGCGTTTTTGAACAGCCCCACTCCGGCGTTGTTGACCAGCGCGTCAATTTTCCCAAACGCACGCACGAAATTGTCAACCGTTTGCTGCACGAACGTTTCGTCGGCTACGTTGCCGGCGTAGATTTCGGCCCGTTGGCCGGTGGCGGTTATTTCTTGCTGCAAATCAGAAAGTTCGCGCACATTGCGGGCCACTAACCCCACGCGAGCCTGCTGGCCCGCAAGCTGCAAAGCCAACGCCCGGCCAATGCCACGCGAAGCACCAGTAATTAGTATGTTCATTTGAGGTTACGGGTTGGGAGGGTTGAAAGTTAAAGGTTGAAAAATTGGAAAAATACAGGCGTTTTGGGCAAAAAATGCCCAAAACGCTACTGTTAACTGCTACTGCCCACAGCCGCTGAAATCATTCTCGCAGCCACTTGGTCAGGTCGGGATTGAGGAGTTCGCGGATGGCCGGGTCGTTGAGGTTGTCTTTCGTGACCATGAACACACCGGTGTCAAGCCGCTTCTCGTAGCCCTGCTTGTTCAAAATGGCAATGGCGGTTTTCACGCTTTCGTACCCCATGGCAAAGGGGTCTTGTACGGCCAGCCCGTGAATTTCGCCTTTTTGCAAAGCATTCAATAGCAACGAGTTAGAATCAAAACCTACAAACTTTACCCGTCCGGCTTTGCCACGGGTGCGCAGGGCTTGCAACGTGCCTTGCGTAGAGGTCTCGGTGGGTGTGAAAACGCCGTTCAGATCGGGATGTTTTGTCAACAGACTGGTCGCCGCTTTGGTTGCCTGTTCCACTGTCACGCCGGCGTATAGCCTGTCCGAAACCAACACAACGCGGGGGCCGTATTCGCGCAAGCCTTCCAGAAAGCCTGCCTCGCGGGCATTGGTGCTGGCCGAGCCTTTTGCGTAGCGCAGCAAGGCCACCTTGCCCCGGCCGCCCAATTGCTCACACAACCGTTTGGCACTGATGCGGCCCCCCAGCCGATTGTCGGTGGCAATGAAAGCATGGTGAACCGACGAACGCAAATCGGAATCAATAATGACGACAGGGATTTTCTGCCGGACGGCGGCCTGCACCGGCGGCACCAACGCCTGTGCGTCGAGCGGAGCCAAAATCAAGGCATCTACGTGCTGCTTCACAAAACCGTTAACGGTTTCCACCTGCATTTTTTGGTCGTCTTCTTTCAGGGGGCCTTGCCACATCAAGTCGGCATCAAGCTCGTAGGCGGCTTTGGCGGCTCCGGCGTGTACCGATTGCCAAAACGAGTGGGAGTCGCCTTTGGGCACCAACGCGATGCGCCGCCGTTTGTGGTCGGCGGTGGTTCCGTTGGTGGCGGTGTCTTGCCGTGAGCCGGTGCAGGTTGTCAACATCAGGCAGGCGGCAATCGCAAAAAGGCGCAAATAATTCATCGGGGCAAATACGGGAAGTTCACAATATAAGCAAAAAGCAGGCCGACGTATGCCGCCAGCCTGCTTTCTGTACCAAAAATGATGGTTTTTAGTGGTTTTATGCCTGTTGCAACTTGGAATGCTCCGCCGAGCGTTTGCGCATGACGAAGTACAGGATGCCGAAAGCCACAATCAGGATGGCTGGAAAAATAGTCATATACCCAAGTGTGGCTTGTCCGGCCGCCAGTTCGGCATCAGCTCCGGTGAGGTTTCTGGCAGTAGCCGCCGCCTTTTCGTTGTCAAGCCAGCCGCCAATGATGGGCTGGAAAATGGATGTGGAAAACATACCCATGCCGCCAATGATTGACATACCGACAGCCCCCGTACGCGGCAGGTATTCGGCCACGAACCCGACCATGGTAGGCCAGAAATAGCACACGCCGATGGCGAAAATCACCGCCGACGCATAAACCATGCCGCCAGTGGCCCGGCTCATCAGGAAAATACCCAAGCAAGTGATGACTGCCGACCCCCACAATACGCCCGTCGGATTGAGGCGATGCACGATAGGCCCGGCAAAATACCGCCCGACCGCCATCAGGCCAGTGACCAACGCCAAAATTAGCATCGGGCTGGCACCGGCGCGGCCCAGTATCGGGCCGACCCATTGCGTCGGGCCGAACTCGGAAATGGCCGTCAAGGCCATGCACGCCAGCATGAATATGTACAAGGGCGAAAGCATTGATTTTAGGTTTTCGCTGGTCGAGTGGCCACCTTCCACTTTACTGGCCGGAAACTTCTGACCCAAGAAGTAGAAAGCGTAAATGGCTGCCGGGATGAGAATCACCCCGATTTGGGCTTGCCAGCCCAAACCGGCATCGGTCATGAACTTGGAAACCAGACTACCAATTACAATGCCGCCGGGAAACCACATGTGGAACCGATTGAGCATCTTGGTGGTCACGTTGCCGTCATACATGTCAGCTATCATTGGGTTGCAGGCTGCTTCCACCATGCCGTTGCCGAAGCCGACAAAAAATGTCGAGAGGAGCAGCGTCCAGAAACCACCGGCGAAAATGGTCATCACCAAACCCAGAAAGTGCGTGGCAAACGCCACCCAAGCAATGCGTTTTGGACCCAAGGCGTTGTACAGCGGGCCGCCAATGATCATGGCAATCGGGAAACCTAAAAACGCCATTTGGTTCACGTAGCCGAGTTCCGTGGCGTTCAAAGCGAATTCCTTGCCGAGTTGTGTAAGTACGCCCGCCCGAATGGCAAAGGCCATTGCCGTGGTAATCAGGGCAAAGCAACTGCCTACGAACAGGCGATTTCTGTTAATACTTGTATCCATGACACTTGCGCAGGTTTGGGTGTTGGTTTGGTGAGAGAAAAATCATTTCAATTATCAGGCTTTTGGGCGAATAAGCCAAGCGTCTTGTGATTTTTTTGATAAAAAATAGTATTTTCTGCAAATAAACGCCCGGAAACAGCGAAGCAAATTCGGCAACGACCTTACACGCATGGGCTTATTCGCTGGGTTGTAGCAACTCGCCTGCGGTTAATTTCGTATCCTGCGGACGGGTAGCGTTTAGCGTTTTGGGCGATTTTCGCCCAAAACGCCGTTTGTCAGAACCATGATTCGTAGGATTGGAGGATAACCATGATTCGTAGGATTGGAGGATTAACCTGATTGAAAAACGACTAACCATGTTCATCCTTGAATCCTACGAATCAAGGTTCTGACAATCAAGTGTCCCGGCTTGTTGGGAACGCCCAAAACGGCTGTAATCTTTCAATTTTTCAACTTTCCAATCTTTCAACCTTTAACTTGAAAATCGTACTTCGTACCTCGTAAATCGTACTTCAAGATATGCCGTCACTGAATCCCGTCTCCGGTGCGTTGGGTGCCAGCCGCGCCGCCCACTTGCTCAAACGTCTCACTTATGGCCCCACGCCCCAGCAAACTGCCGCCTTGGCGGGCATGGGTGCGGCTGCGGCCTTGAACCAACTGTTTGCGTTCACATTGCCGCCGCCGCCCAGCTACGAAGGCGACGTATGGGTAACCCGCCCGCCCGTGGAAGGCTCGATGCTGGAACGCAACGTGGACGGTTACCTTAAAAAATGGTGGCTCGGCAAGATGCTGGCCGACAATACGGCGTTGGAAAAGCTCACGTTTTTCCTGCACACGATGATTACCGTGCAGTTGGAAAAAAGTGCGGGCAACCGGGGGGCTTATTGGCAAAACCACCTGTTCCAACAGTATTTGGTCTCTGATTTCGGCAACGCCAACCCGGCCTACAACTACAAACGGTTCATCCGCAAGACGGCCGTTGACAATGCCATGCTCGTGTTTCTGGACGGCGAGCAGAACATCGCCGGGCGGCCCAACGAGAACTTCGCCCGCGAGTTTTTGGAACTGTTCACCATTGGCAAAGGCCCGACCATCGGTGTGGGCAACTATACCAACTATACGGAAGACGACATTCGGGAAATCGCCAAGGTGTTCACCGGCTGGACGGTTTCGCGGTTCGACCGGGCGGAAACTTACCAAATGACCGACCCTGACACGAACCTGCCGCTGCCCAGCGGCCGCGTCAGTGCCGACCGCAACGGCCGGGTGACCAACCACGACAACAAACCCAAACCGCTTTCGGCAGCGTTGAGCAGCGCAACGTATCCCACGCCGGTGATTACGCCGCTCACCGACCCGGCCACGCCCGAAAGCATGGTGGACGAGATTGACCAACTCGTCAACATCATCTACGCCAAAGACGAAGCCGCCCGGTTCCTGATGCGGCGCATCCACCGGTTTTTTGTGCATTGGAACATAACAGACGAGGTGGAGACGCAGATCATCGGGCCGTTGGCGCAAACGTTCGTCAGCAGCGGCTACCGGCTGCGGCCGGTGTTCGAGCGGCTGTTCGCCAGCGAATATTTCTTCGATGCGGCGGCGGGCGTTTCGGACGACAAGTTCGGGGCTGTCATCAAGTCGCCGATGGATTTGATTTTCGGCACCATGCGGCATTTCGGGGTGCAGACGGCTCCGCTGAACAGCGCGGCGTTCTACCAGCAAATGGGTGCCATTGAAAGAACCTTGCTAAACACGGGCATTGACTTCTGGCAGCCGTTCGACGTGGCGGGTTACGACCCGTACCACCAAGCGCCGGGTTACAGCCGCAACTGGATTTCGGTGAACACGCTGGCCCATCGCTACGAGTTTATCAAAAACCTGATGCGCGACGACAACCGTTGGGGCTTCCAGTTGGACGTGATGGCGTGGGCCAACAGCCCGGCCAGCGGTGTGGCCGCCGTGGCAACAACTCCGACCACCATCGGCAGCAAGCCATACGCCCTCGACTTGGTGAAACTGGTGGTGCGGCAGTTGCTGCCGCTCTCGGTGCCCGATGCCGAGATCACCCAAGAACGGCTCAATTACTTTGCGCAATATCACTTAGACGTGTACTCGTTCAACGACTGGGTGACCTACTGGAACGACCGCAACGGCATGGGCCGCCAATATGTGGTGGAGATGATGACCCGGCTGCTCAACGCCGTGATGCAGTCGCCGGAATACCAGTTGTTCTGAGTTCGTTTAACGTTTTGCGTTTTCAGTTTACGGTTTTCAGTTTATCGTTTTGGGCAAAATTTGCTCAAAACGGCACAAGAATAAACCGTCATTACGAGGTCCGCAGTGAAACGAGAGCCTGCCCCAACATGTCGGAGGCCGTGGCAATCTATTCGTCACAGGCTCGGCAAATAGCTCTGCCAAAGGCTCGCGTAGCTCACATACTGGCGCAAGCGTCCGCTTGTGCCTTTTTTCAGAGGTTGTCTAAAATTATGTTTCACGAAAACGTCTGGACATGATACTGATCATAGTCCAATAGACAAAGGCCTGAGAATGAGCGATATTGACCTCGTAGTCCTTCGACAGCCGCCGATGGAAGGCAAACCAGCCGAAGGTACGC
>JALOMD010000610.1 GCA_025455595.1 Cytophagales bacterium
GTTTCACCCAGTCCCAGCCTTCGGCAAGCCAGTGATTAAAGTTTTGATAACCAGCCGCTTCCATAAACTCCATGTACTCGCCGTTCGTCACCAAACGGTGCGACAATTGTACAGGTTGCAAATACGTCTTATGCCGACCCAATTCATTGTCAAAACAGAATCCGTCGCCCGCGTAGCCTATTTCGTACACGCCTTCTGTCACAACCGCCGGTTGATTTACTGTTGCGTCTGTATTGTAGAGAAATGTCTCTTCAGGCAACACAGACACCGCCGGAAACAACGGATTGTGACCCAAAATATATTTGATGTCTGTCACCAACAGTTCTTGGTGCTGTTGTTCGTGGTTCAGGCCAAGTGTCAATAGCGTTTCAAATTCTTCTCTTTTGGCAAAATCCTGATTGTACAGACTATTCAGTAAATCAGTCAACTGCTCGTCCACGTAATTTCTGTACTCGTACACTTCCGCCACGGTGGGCCGGGTCAAGTTGCCCCGGTCGGTGCGCAATACCCGCTTGCCCACGGTTTCGTAATAGCTGTTGAAAACGTAGCTGAAATCAGGATGGAACAGACGGTAGTTTTTAGCGAAAGGCTCCAACAGAAAAGTCTCGAAAAACCACGTGGTGTGTCCCAAATGCCACTTCGGCGGGCTCACATCCACTACAGGCTGCACCACGTAGTCCTCTACTTGCAGGTTGCGGCAAAGGGCGGCGGTCCGTTGGCGCACTTGCCGGAAACGTGCCGCCCAAGTGGTTTGTAAGGGTTGTGTGAGCATGGAAATGTTTGCAGGATTTACAGAAGAAGATAAGCAGACTTTGTGTTTTGGGCAAAAATCGAAGATGCCGCAACAGGCGGTATTGCCAAATCCCGCAATCGGCGGGAATGCTCAAAACGTTCCTTGAAACTGTAACACGGCAACGCTTGCAAAACGTTCGGCGGTCAATCTTTTTCTACTTACCCAAGTATTTTTTACAAATTTCCATCTTGTTGTCAACCAAATTGACGACCAGCGGCATTTTGCCTTTTCTGTAAACCAACGCGGATATTTTCATGCCCAATTGGGTGTCTTTGGTGTCCACAAGTATTTCCTCATTAGTGTCGCGTTTGAACAGCAGAAACCGCTTTTCAGCCGCCACGCTTTTGACCCCAGCTTTGGCAAAGTTCTGATTGGTTTCGTTCATGTAATAACTCCAATCGTCCATGGCCGTAAAGTAGGCTTCGGCTTCCGGCGAGTTCTCGTCTGCAAATGTTTTGGTTTCAGGTGGAAAATGCACGAAACACGTCTCGTCTATCACTTGCACAGAATCTCTGTTGAGTGCATTGTCATTGATTCTGTAATTGGTGACCATTTCCTTGAAATCCACCTCGCAATGATTGAAGATTTTCCAGTCGTTGGCAATGGCACCGTAGCCATTTTCAAAAAGCTGCAACGTGTCGCTTTGGCCGAGCAACAAAAACGAAGGGAATTCTCTGTAAGTGTTGTCAGGTTTCGCAGAAACCAAGTTTTTGACATTTCCTCCAGTCAAATCACACCGGGGACAAGCCGTTACGTTGCCGTTGTCCAAAAAGGCGAGCAAACCGCCGTTGGTGGCTGACAAATACTTGATTTTCGGCTCGTTCAATTTTTCTTCTTGGACGAATCCCGACAACGAATCTGTTGCTGTCTGTTTGTTTTCTGTATTTTGGCAGCCGATACACAGTATAACAGCAGTCAGAAGCAATAGAAATTTTTTCATGGCTTTGGCGAAACAAATGTATCGTTCAAAACAACCTGCACGCAAAATGTCTCTTCTTTTCTGTATGTTCTGTCATCCAAACGAAAATCGGGCGTTTTGAGCAATTTTTGCCCAAAACGCCCATACAGCCATTCAACAATATGGCCATCAATCCTCATTCACCTTGTGATAAATCATCGTCTGGTTGGACATGATTTTGGAGAAGCCGCGCACATCGTCGCCGGTCCAGGCGTTGTTCATTTCGCCGTAGCTGCCGAACTTGGCCGACATCAAATCGTGTTCCGACTGAATGCCAAGCACATAGAACCGGTACGGAGCCAGTTGCACGTGAACCGTTCCGGTCACGTTCTGTTGCGTGTCGGTCAAGAAAGTTTCGATGTTACGGGCCACGGGTTCCAGAAACTGGCCTTCGTGAACCATCGTGCCGTACCAGTTGGCGAGTTGCTCTTTCCAGTACAATTGCCCTTTGGTGAGCACGTGTTTTTCCAGCGTGTGGTGCGCCTTGATGATAATCAGCGGCGCGGCGGCCTCAAAACCGACGCGGCCTTTGATGCCGATAATGGTGTCGCCCACGTGGATGTCGCGGCCAATGGCAAACGGCCCGGCGATTTCCTGCAATTTCTTAATCGCATCCACCGGGTTACTGAATTTCTGGCCGTTGATGCCTTTCAGTTCGCCTTTCTCGAAGTATAAATCCACTTGTTCCGGCTCGGTTTTGCTTAGTTGCGTCGGGAAGGCCGACTCGGGCAGATACTGGTCGGAGGTCAGCGTTTCTTTGCCGCCAACGGACGTTCCCCAAATGCCTTTGTTGATGGAATACGCCGCCTTTGTCCAGTCTTGCACCACGCCTTTCGATTTCAAATATTCAATTTCCGCCTCGCGTGACAGTTTCATGTCCCGAATAGGCGTAATCACTTCCATATTCGGAATCAGAATGCGAAAAACCACGTCGAAACGCACCTGATCGTTACCCGCGCCGGTGCTGCCATGGGCCACCGCATCGGCATTCACGCTGCGGGCGTATTCGGCCACGGCCAAGGCTTGGAACATCCGCTCGGCACTGACACTGAGCGGATAGGTGTTGTTTTTCAACACGTTGCCAAAAACCAAGTATTTCAGACACTCTTGATAATATTTGTCCACCACATTGACGGTTTTGTGGCTTTTGACACCGAGGGTTTTGGCTCTGTTCTCAATGCTATTGAGTTCCTCTGTAGAGAAGCCGCCCGTGTCCACCAGCACCGAATGCACTTCCATGCCTTTTTCTTCGGACAGGTATTTGACGCAGTAAGAGGTGTCGAGGCCGCCGCTGAAGGCGAGAACTGTTTTTTTCATGA
>JALOMD010000611.1 GCA_025455595.1 Cytophagales bacterium
GACGTTGTACCACAGGAACGCAATGGACGAGAAAGCGTAAAGCCCGAAAATCACCGCCTGCGCCGCCAACGCCCCGTAGAACACGGCCCGTCCGCCGGTGCGCGGCAGATAAAAAGCACACAGGAAAATCCCCAAGATCACGCCGTAGAACAACGATCCAAGGCGGTTGACGGCTTCGAGCAGGTTGCCCAACTGCCCGGCATACAACGCCACCACTATGCTGAACACCCCCCAACCCACCGTGATCCAACGCGAGGCCGACAGGTACGCCGCGTCCGACCGGCCGGGACGCAGGATTCGCTGATAGACATCCACAATGGTGGTGGAAGTCAACGAGTTCAACGCCCCCGCCACCGACGACATGGAAGCCAGCAGTACAATGGCAATGAGCAAGCCGACAAGCCCCGAAGGCAAGTAGCGGGTCACAAAACCGAGGAACACGTAATTGGTGTCTTCCACCTTTGCCCCGTTCTTGTTTTTTTCGATCAGAGTGGTTACGGCGTTGTGCAACTCAGCCATGCGGCGGCGCGTGGTGTCGAAGCGAGCCTCGGCGGCGGGCACATCGTTGCGTTGCCGCATGGCCGCCACAAGGTTGTGCAAGTCGTGCTGCTGCACGGCAAACAGCGAGTCGTGGCGTTGTTCCAATTGCCGCAGTTGCGACGCGTGTTCGCTGGTTCGCAGGGCATCAAGTTCCAAGCGGTTGAAAAACAGCGGCGGCTGCACAAACAGATAGAACACAAACACCATGACCCCGATGAACAGAATCCCGAACTGCATGGGCACTTTCACGATTCCGTTCATCAGCAACCCCAGCCGACTTTGCGTCACCGAACTGCCCGCCAAATACCGTCCCACCTGCGACTGGTCAGTACCGAAGTAAGACAGGGCCAGGAAAAACCCGCCGATTAGCCCCGTCCAGATGTTGTACCGGCTGTTCGGGTCGAAATGCAGGTCAACCACGTTGAGGCGGCCCGCCTTGCCCGCCACGCGCAGTGCGTCCACAAACGTGACATCGGGCGGTAGCAACTGCACCGTAAGGAAACCCGCCACAGCCATCCCCGTCAGGATGATGCTCATCTGGCCTAACTGCGTGTAACTCACCGCTTTGGTGCCGCCGCTCACGGTATAAACCAACACCAGCACGCCGTTCAGCACGCACGTCCACTGCACACTCCACCCCAGTATGGCCGACAACACAATGGCCGGGGCATAGATGCTCACGCCCGTGGAAATGCCCCGTTGCAACAGGAACAGAAACGCCGCCAAGGCCCGCGTTTTCAGGTCGAATCGGCCTTCGAGATATTCGTAGGCGGTATAGACATTGAGGCGGTGGTACAGCGGCACGGCCGTGACTGACAACACCACCATGGCCAGCGGCAAGCCGAAGTAAAACTGCACGAACCGCATCCCGTCGGCATAGGCTTGGCCGGGGGCCGACAGAAAGGTGATGGCACTGGCCTGCGTGCCCATGATAGACAAGCATACCACGTACCAAGGCATGGAACGGTTTGCCAGCAGGTAGTCGCGCATGTCACGGTTGCGACGGCCCTTCCACACGCCGTACAATACAATCACGGCGATGGTTGCCACCAACACCAGCCAGTCGAGGTTTGTCAATTTTGAATGAGTGAATTAGAGAACGGTTGAATTTAAGGTCAGAGGTCAGAACGCAGAGGTCAGAAGCGTTTTGGGCAAATTTTGCCTAAAACGCTTTTCGTTTTTCCATTCTACTCGAAAGCCTTGGTGAGCCAATAGAAAAGCAGCATCAGAACCAACAGGTTGGCAATCACGAAAGCGTACATCTTCGGCCACGTGTTCAGTAGCCGAGGCAGTTCACCGGTGTCTTCTTCGCTGTGATGTTGGTCGGGCATGGTGTTCTCAGATTGGTCGTGCCAAAGATAGCGTTTTCGGCCAGCGGTTCTGTAGCGTGTTTGGGGCAAATTGTCTTGAATCGCGGATGAAACGGATGACGCGGATTTCACGGATGAGCCACTTTAAGACAAACGCGAATGTTTGTCCAGAAACCAATCCGCGAAATCCGCGTCATCCCACGCCTTGCGTGGCAGGCGTGCGAATCCGCGATTCAAGACGAACACCGTTTTGGGCAAAAATTTTAAAATCCCGCAACGGCCTGTCCCGACCTGTCGGGAGCGGGAATGCTCAAAACGCGCCCCACAATTTGAACCGTATTTCCCGAAAACACAAAACCCGTCTTTGCGAGACGGGCTTTGTGTTAGAATGGTTACGCGTTCAGCGTTCGACATTCATGATTCGTCATTCAAAATTACTTGCGGGCCGCTTCGTAAGCAGCATTCACCGCATCCCAGTTGATCACGTTCCAGAAAGCGGCCACGTAGTCGGGGCGACGGTTTTGGTACTTGAGGTAATAGGCGTGCTCCCACACGTCGAGGCCCAGCAGCGGCGTGCCTTTTTTGTCGGCTACGTCCATCAGCGGGTTGTCTTGGTTGGGTGTTGAAGTGACGGCCAATTCGCCGCCCTGATCCACGATAAGCCAAGCCCAGCCCGACCCGAAACGCGTGGTGGCCGCCTTGGCGAATTCTTCCTTGAACGCATCAAACGAGCCGAATTTTGCGTCAATGGCCGAAGCCAACGAGCCGGTGGGCTTGCCGCCTTCATTCTTTTTCATCAGGTTCCAGAAAAAGGTGTGGTTCCAGTGGCCACCGCCGTTGTTGCGCACCGCCACCGGAAACTTGCTTACGTTCGCCAGCAGTTCCTCAATGCTGTGGCTGGCCATTTCGGTGCCGTTCACGGCGTTGTTGAGGTTGGTTACGTAAGCCTGATGGTGCTTTCCGTGGTGAATTTCCATCGTGGTCTTGTCAATGAATGGTTCCAGCGCGTCAGACGCGTACGGAAGGGGGGCTAATTCAAAAGCCATGTCGAAAAAGTTTAAGGTTGAAGTTTGTGAAAACACGCACTTGCCCAAGGCATTGCGTATGACCAATACTAACAACACGATTGCCGCCGATAAGTTTCCCAGAAGTGGCGAGTTTCAAGTCGTAAGTCGTAAGTTGTAAATAGTAAGTCGTTGATTTTCAATTGGCTATGA
>JALOMD010000612.1 GCA_025455595.1 Cytophagales bacterium
GTTGTTTTGGTACGGAACCGTGAAACGCCCCTTGGCATCGGATTTGAAAATGCCGCCTTTCACCAACTCATATTCCTGAGATTTGGAGTTGTAGCGATTGAATAGCACCTGCGCCTGCACATTGGGCAGCGGTTCGCCGGTTTGCCGATGTACGGCGTAAAATTCCGTGCTGCCGTTGTCCAAGTTGCGGTGTACGTAGCTAAGATTCGAAATCGTTGTGAAGGCATAGGCCAGCCCGTTCTTGGCGGTTTTGAAGTCGGGTGTGTGGCTGAACAGCACCATGTAGTCGCCTTCCGGCACGCCGTCGAGCTTGATTTCGACGCTGTGCTGCTGGAAATCTTTGTCGTCGGGCAGGGTCACTTTTCCGGTTTTGGCGGCAGGCTTGGCGGCGAAATATTCCAGGAATTTGGCTTCCCGATCCACGTTGTAATTGCGGTTCCACTTGCGGCGTTGCTCCTTTACTTCCTCCCGCGACGTTCGGATGATGCGCCAGTGCAAAGCCGTGAAGTTTTTGTAACTCACCAATGCCCGAAACGGCTGCCCCGGCACGTTGACTTTCTCGATTTGCGCAGATAGGAGTTTCGTTTGGATGCTGATTTGCAGCCCTTCGCACATCTTGGCACCATCCGAATTAGGAAAGCGTTTCTTGGCTGTCTCGCAAATCTCAAATGCTTTTCTGGCATCGAACTTATGGTCGTCCGACTGTAACGGTTTGTACTGACTGCCTTTTTCCACCCATACCTGCGCAATGTGGTACGTAACAATCGCGGAAACGGGGTCTTTTATATTTTTCTCTTCCAACCGTTGCAGGGCTTGCAAATACAGTTCGGTAGTGTTGGGCAACACCGAATGCTGCTTCACAAATAGCAGGCGTTTCAAATCAGCATCCACCGACGCGGCTCCGGTGGGGGCGGATTTCAGCAGTTCCTGAAAGATTTTGAGGGCATAATATTTAAAAGCCAGTTCGTCTTTTGTGACAATGTTCAGCTTTACAAAATCCGCTGCATCAGACAGATACTCAGGAGATTGGAGTACAAACGTTTCGGCGGGACGAGTGATGGCCGGTTCTTCGCCCATGTAAAAATCTACCGCGCGGTGTGCCAGAAAATCATACAGCGTAGGCCGATAGGCGCGACCTTTCTCGTTGCTGCCGTACAGTACTTCGTCGTACAGATTAATTTTCGTGGCCTTTGACTGTTCAGCCTCTTGCAGCGACAACTGGTAGTGTTTTACAGTTTCCTGCACCAGCTTTTCCAGCGTCCACGTCGAAATGTCGTCGTTCTTGAAATCAACCGTTTCGGTGCGGTTGTTGAATCTCCAGCGGTTTTGTTGGTAGTAGTTCCAGTACTGCTCGGCCAGCATCGAATGCAACAGCGGCTTGGCCGGAAACTGGGCTTTTTCGGCTTCGTCACGGAGGCGGTTCAGATTTTTGACGAAGGCATCTTCTTCCTTGTAATCGGTGAATTTGAGGATGTGAATCACCGCTTTCACCAATTGCGGCGCGTTTTTCTGGGCATTGGCTTTGTCGTAAATTTCATTCACTACTTTCAGGGCAGATTCGGGTAATCCTTTGCTTTCATAGTCGTAAACTTGTTTCCAAGCTTTGTTGTAATCAAAAGCGGACATGGGTTTGGGGTTTTGGGCCGAACAAGAAAAAATAATCCAATAAAAAATCAGTAAGCAGCTCGATTTGAAAAGGCTTTTCATAGTTGTGCGATTAGACAAAAGACATGAGACGCGAGACAAAAGATTCCTATGGAAATCTGCATTTCTGACAATGGATGAAAACACCCGCCTAATTCCATAAATTCCCGGTGAAATACAAACGAAAAACCCGCCGAAACTGTCACGGCGGGTTTTGTTGGAGTAGCGCATACTTTAGTCTGCGCAAAATCCGACAGGATTTTCAAATAACGTTTTGAGCAAAAATTGCCCAAAACGCTTCTGTCCTCTGATCTAAACAAGCTTATTGCCGCAATCCGTACAGAATTTCTGGCCGGGCTGCGTGGTGGCTCCGCATTCGGGGCAAAACTTCCCTTTGGCTTCGGTTTGGGCTTGGGCGTTGGGTGCGCCGCAGCTAGGACAGAATTTATCTGCCGGAGTCATCTGTGTGTTGCATTTGGCGCAAGCGAGTACGGATGTACGCTGCTTAAAATCAATGTGTTGGGTATAATCTTGCTCGCGGGTTTTCTGATAAATTTGTTCTGATGTTGCCAGTGATTGCTGGGCCGCCAGTTCTTCGCGTTCGTCGGGGGCGCAGGCTTCGCACAAGCCCGCCGAATGATTCCAGCACACATCCGGGCAAACCCATTTGCCGCAACGGGTGCATTGCTTGAAATGCTGCTTGCCTTCCTGCACGGCTTTTTCCAACGCTTCGTCATGGGCTTTGCCGCCGACCGCACGTTGCATTTGGTACGTAGCGTTGCCGGCTTGGTTGAGAAATCCGCCGAACAAGCTGCCGGCCGCACTGAGCAAACTACCGGCAATCCCCAGCGCATTGGGCTGGAAACGCGACATGTAGCCGTTGCCGCATTTGTCGCAGTGAAACTTGAACTGGAAGCCTTTGTCAGTGGAAAGGTCGTCGTAGTTGCGGACAAATTGTATCATGGCTGCTCAGATTAGGGGTGTCTGTTTCGTTGTTGAAAAATGACTGTCAACTATGGAGAAAAACAGATTCTCTGATGAGTTTTTCTTGGAAAAACCTGTACGTTTCCGCCGATTTTGTCTCGAACTGCCTGCCATGCACTCGGTGTGGTCAGGAGCGAGATTTGACGATTTTTGCTCAAAACGCGACTCTGACAATACGCTTACGATATAAAGTTTCCTATTGTTCTGCAAAAGGAAGCGTTTGGGCAGTTTTTACCGAATTTTCTCTTCAACTTCAAATGAAAAAACAATTCCGAACAGTTTTCCACAGCAGAATTTCTCAAAAAACGCCTAAAACGCCTTTGTACAATTTCCCAGCGACACATCCGCAAAAATTAGTGGCGAAAACCGAAAAAGGTAACCCCTGAAAAGCAAGAAGCCGCGTCTCGTGCGCGGCTTCTTGTTCTTGAATTACACAGT
>JALOMD010000613.1 GCA_025455595.1 Cytophagales bacterium
ACCGCGAGGCATTCAAGCGGATTTCTGAAAACGAACCGCTTGATGGCTCTAATCGCCACTGGCAAAAACACCACCTGTACGTTTGTACGCAAGGCAGCGACGGACTGGCGAACCATCTGACGCTGCGGGATTATTTGCGTGAAAATCCGACAATAGCCCAACAATACGGCGACTTGAAAAAACAATTGGCCGCCCGGTTTTCGAACGACTCAGACAAATACGTAACCGGCAAAACGGATTTTATTCTGAACATTCTGAGAGAAGTCGGATTTGAACAAGAAACGTTGCAACGCATCAGTAGCCAAAACCGCTGAGTTTTCTGTTGAATTAATGTGAGACATAACAATCGGATTGCTTGTTGGCGACAAAAAGTTTGAATTGAAAATAGGCGTTTTGAGCAAAAATTGCCAAAAACGCTTGACTTGTCCAAAAATTCGCTTTGCGCCCTCTGCGTGAAATCTTTGCGCCTTTGCGTGAAAATTTTGCTCACAAAGGCGCAAAGACAAATACTTACAACCTGATGTTACGCAGCGTTTTAGGCAAAAATTGCCTAAAACGCACCTAACACGGTTTTTCAGAATGCCGGAAAGTGCTTTTCTACAACGCTTCCCGATTCCGTGCGTAACATCAGTTACAACTTACGACTTACCACTCACCACTAAAATGCTCATCAATCATTCCCAAATACCGCTGTCGGCCCACGTTGACGTGCTGGTTGTCGGGGCCGGGTCGGCGGGGTGCGTGGCGGCTTTGGCGGCGGCGCAAAACCGGCGGCATTCGGTGATGCTCGTGGAACGTTACGGCTTTCCGGGCGGCACCTCCACGCAGATGCTCGACACGTTCTACGGCTTTTTCACGCCCGGCGAAACGCCCCGCAAAGTGGTGGGCGGCCTGCCCGACTTAGTGGTGAACACCTTGGATCAACTCGGCGAGGTATTCTTGCGGCCCAACACCTACGGAGCCGGAACCGGCGTGAACTACAATCCCGAACGACTGAAAAACGTGTGGGACACGCTGATTGTCAACGCCGGAGTCCGTTATTTGCTGCACACATGGCTCATAGATGTGGCCGCCGTGGACAACGAAACCACCACGTGCGTGTTCTTCGGCAAGGGCGGTTTTCGCAAGGTGACGGCCCGCCGCGTGATTGACGCTTCCGGCGATGCTGATTTCTGCCATTTGGCCGGACACGCCTACGAAACGGCTGGCGAACACGAGCCTGCCCAAAGCATGACCACCACGTTTCGCATGAGCAACGTGGATTTGGCGCGTTTTGAGCAAGAAGGCGGCAAAAAGATGCTCAAGGAAAAAATGGAGCAGGCCCTGCAAAGCGGCTCGCACCCGCTGCCGCGTAAGGAAGGATCGGCGCACGAGATGAACGCCCGGCACTGCATCTCGACGGTAGCCGTCAAAGTAGCCGACCTGAACGCCCTTGACCCTGAGCAACTTACGCTGGCGGAAATCGAAGGGCGGCGGCAGGCGTTTGTCTATGAAAAGTTCTTCCAGGCGGAGGTGCCGGGCTACGAGGAGTCGAACATCATTGGGTTGTCGCACCAAATCGGGGTGCGCGAAACGCGGCGCGTCTATGGCCAGCACCGCCTCACCAAAGAAGAGTGCATGACCGGCCTCGTGCCCGCCGACAGCGTTTTCCTGTGCGGTGCCCCGATTGAAGACCACACGGCGAAGACGAAACGTTTTGGCAGTACGTGCCCGGCAACGGCGTGTACGGCGTTCCGTACGGTTGCATCGTGCCGCGCGGCAGCCTGCGCCACTGGGTGGTGGGCCGGTGTTTTTCGGCCACGCACGATGCCCACGCCTCTTGCCGCTCCATGGCCCAGACCATGAGCATGGGCCAAGCCGCCGGGCTGGCCGCCGCACAGTCGCTGCAAACCGAAGAACCGGCAAACGGGCTGACGCTGAGTGTTTTGCGAGAAAGCATAGTCGGATTGGGTGGGATTCTTGAAATGCCGAATCAAGTAGCCGACACGAGCCGAAACGGGTGGGGGAATAATGCATGAGTCGTTGGTCTTTAGCCGTTTTAAGCAAAAATTGCTCAAAGCGGCCCATGTAGATTCGGCTTTAGCCGAATCGTCATCGAAACGCACACTCTTCCACCAAGGCCTGTAGCACACAAGTCGGCAGCGCAGGGAAACATCAGGTCTGTGTGCCACAGACCCCGGTGAGTTGTATTTCAAGCGATTGAAGCATTTTTTACAGAAATCTACCATGACCATTGAACTCACCAAAGGTGATATTACCGAGATGTGCGTGGATGTCATCGTCAATGCGGCGAATAGTTCCCTGTTGGGCGGTGGTGGTGTGGATGGGGCTATTCATCGTAAAGGCGGCAAGGCGATTTTGGAGGAATGCACGGCAATCCGCAACCGGCAAGGCGGCTGCCCGACGGGTGAAGCCGTGTACACAACAGCCGGAAATCTGCCCGCCCGGTACGTGATTCACACCGTAGGCCCGGTCTGGAACAATGGCAAAAGCAACGAAGCTGCTTTGTTGGCCAGTTGTTATCGAAATTCTTTACGCATTGCCGATTCGTTAGGCGCAAAGACTGTCGCCTTCCCGAACATCAGCACCGGAATTTATGGTTATCCGAAACAGGAAGCAGCGCAAGTCGCCGTACAGACGGTCAGGGACTATCAAAATACAGACACGGCTGTCGAAAAAGTGTTTTTCGTGTGTCTTGATGAAGAAAACTACCGAATTTACGACCAGTTGTTGAATAGGACGAAATAGCGTTTTGACAAGCAGAAAATCAGTTTTTGATATGAAAATACATTTCACTTACCGAAGCGGTTACGTTCCCAATAACAGGTATTCGAAGACGTTTGAAGCAAATTCCGTTTTGGACTGGTTTGTCCAGAACTGGGACAAGCTGACGGACGAAGACGAATACAAAACACTGTTGGGGACTTCTGTATATGGCTTTCCGTTCAGTGATTACAAATCGGAAAATCCGATTGCACCTCCCAGGAACTTGAAGGAGTTGAAAGAGAAAATAGAGTCTCATGTCTATTCCAACGAGGTTTTTGTGAAGCAAGATTGCGTTCAAGTTCACACGGATGATGACGAAATCGAATTGGCTTGGCACGTTTTCGATGAGAAATACGCCGAGGCCAATAGGGAAAAGACAAAACTGTGGTTTCTTGACAACCTGCCCGCCGCTTTCGGCAAAACACCATACACGGAAAAAATAAAAGGAACATCCTCCAAAGCCAAGGGTGATGAAAATGCGAGGACATACTATTTGTCCACGTGTATATACGACAGTTGCAATTTTGATTCCCTGAGTACGGCCCACATTTTCAAAGGAGTGAGTTTGCCGAATTTAGTCGGTTTTCTTCGTGGAAACCAAACAGCAACCACGGGCAAAGAAACCACTGCAGATTACGAAATCGAATTCATCCAAAACCTCGCCAGAAAATACCCTTCGCTTTCTCCGGAAGAATTTTTTGGAGCATTGACCCGTTACAATTTGGCTGATCCGCCGAGCGAAGACGAAATTTCGCTGCCAGATGATGCGCCGAACGAGAAATCCGCTCTGCGATACAGCGAACATTTGATAGAGATGATGATAGAAAAAAGCGGATTTTATGACTACATTGTTCTTTTCGACGACTATTGGCTTAATGAAAACACTGAACTGGGATTGAGTTTGGTGCATTTTCACAAAGATTGGAAGGTCTGAAAGACAGTTCTGAAAAGACGAATAAAAGCGAAAGGCGTTTTGGGCAAAATTTGCCCAAAACGCCTTTCGACTGCCAACTGCCACCTCCACTGCCTACTTCTTTCCGGTTTCCCCAATCCGAATTTCGCATTCAATTATGTCTTTCATACGCACTGTTCTGGGTGATATTTCTCCCGCCGACGCAGGCCTGACTTATGCCCACGAACACATCATCATAGAAGAGAGTTTTCCCACGTTGCAAAGCCCTGATTTTCTGTTGAACGATGTGGAAAAAGTATCGGCGGAACTGACGGGATGCTATGAATTGGGCCTGCGGACAGTGGTGGACACCATGCCCGCCAACTGTGGCCGCAACGTGCTGAAACTGGCCGAAGTGTCGCGGCGAACGGGGGTGAACATTGTGGCGCCTACAGGCATTCATTTGGAAATCTACTACACGCCCGACCACTGGCGGTATCTGTACACCGAAGACCAACTCACGCAACTGTTCGTTGACGATGTGACCGTCGGCGTGGATGCGCACGACTACAACGGCCCGTACGTGGCCCGCACGCCGCACCGGGCGGGCATGATCAAACTTGCCACCGGCGACGAGCCGATTACGCCGCACCAAGAGAAGATTTTCCGCGCCGTGACAAACACGCACCTGATCACCGGCGTTCCTATTCTCACGCACACCAATTTCGGCAGGCACGCCTTGGCGCAGGCGGAATTGTTCGACAAACTCAGAGCCGATTTGCGACACGTGGTACTGTCGCACGTGGACCGTTACAGAGATTTGGGCTACCACCGGGCACTGATGCAAACCGGCGTTCGGGTGGAATACGACAGTGCGTTTCGCTGGAAGCCGGGCGAGGAAAACTGGACGTACCGCTTGCTCGAAGCCCTGTTGCCGGATTATCCCGACCAAATCACGATGGGCATGGACGC
>JALOMD010000614.1 GCA_025455595.1 Cytophagales bacterium
GCCGAGACAAACGAGCCGCTGCCCGCCAACCAGCAGATGATGAAGAGGATTTGTGTGTGTTTCTCCACAGTTGTAAGCGAAATGATTTCGGAATTCGGAGAGCGGATTTCGGATGTTGAGTTTCGGATTTGTGTTTTGGGCATTTTTTGCTCAAAACGCTTCCTTCGGTTCGGACAAATGCGGCGCGGTTTGTTGTCTGGCGAAACCCCACCCCCAGCCCCTCCCCATCAGGGAGGGGCGTTTTTTGCCGCCCGTCTATTGTCTCGAATTTCGCGTTCCCCCGGTCAGACGCGGTGCGTCTGACCGGCGTGACTACAGGCGTTTTGAGCAATTTTTACTGAATTTTATAGAGCATTTCTGTAGAAAGCCAAATAAGCAAAAGACCAATGACTAATGACCAAAGACTAACGACCGTTCTGACCTCTGGCCTCTGAATTCTGACTTGGCACGTGCGTGTATTTCTGCACGGGCGAATCAATGCCGGTGATGTAAAAGTTCTTGGAGGCGTTGAAATACAGCCGGTCGTAGATGACGGGCAGCACGTCGTAGCCTTGCACGTTGGACAAGCCTAATTTACCGGATTTTTCCAACATCACAAAACCGTTGCCGTTGTCGGTGACGGCATCATACTTGGGCGGAAATATTTCGCGACCGGCGGCATCGGCGAGGCCTTTCTTGCCGCCGAGGCTGATGGCATAGCGGCCGCTGGGCTGCCAGTTCACGCCGTCGTAGCGGCACTTGAGCACCTCGCGGCCGGTGGCATCGGCAAGGCCCCACTTGCCGCCTTTTTTCACGGGTGCCGCACCGTGTTCAAACACCCCGGCGGCCTCGTAGTTGGGTTGTATCACAATGTCTTCGTTCTTGTTGATGAAGCCCCACTTGCCGAGGATTTTCACCGCCGCCATGCCTTCCGAAAAACTGCCGATGCCTTCGTAGCGGTTGGCGATGCGCAGCTTGCCGTTCTTGTCCACGAAGCCGTACTTGTTCTTTAGGCGGATGCCCACCCGTTCGTTTTTCATCACGTGCAATTCCTCGTACAGCGGCGACGGTTTCAGAATCACGCGGCCTTGCAGGCTGATGAGACCCTTTTTCGGGCCTTGAAAGACGGTCAGCACGCTGTCTTCGCTGAAATCGGAGACGTAGTCGTATTGGATGGGCACCACTTGCTGGCCCCGGCTGTTCCACACGCCGTATTTGCCCTTGGCAACCACGCGCAGGTAGTCGTGGATCGGCTCCACGATGTCGGCCTCCACCAGCATTTGCTTGGTCACGATGGAAAGCAGCCCCGACCGGCCGCCGGTGAAATACTGCGCGATGTATTCGTTGACGATGCGGATGTCGTCGAACACCGGCTCCACGGCCCACGTGCCGCGCAGGTTCACAAGTCCAGCTTGGGTGCCGCGCCACGCCACGGCGTAAAGGTTTTGGATGTCGCCCAGCCGCGTGAAGGCTTGGTTGGTCACCGGCTGTCCGGTGGCATCGAGCAGGTGCCAAACGGTGTCTCTCTTGGCCGTGAACATACCGTAACGCTGCACCCGCACACTGTCGTACTCGGTGGGCACAATGATGCGGTTGGCTTTGTTCAGCACGCCCCAGCGGCCTTTGTTCAGCACCCGGAGCAATTGCGTGGCCGTGTCAATCTCGATCTGCTCGTATTGCAGCGGCACCAGCACGTTGCCCTTCGGGCCGATTACGCCGAAACGGTCTTTTTCCCGGACAACGGACATGTCGCGTCGAAACGGGCTGATTTCGTCGTACAGCGGCTTGGTCAGGCGGGTTCCCTGTTCGTTCAGCAGGCCGGCCTTGCCTTCAATCTGGTAGCTGTAGGCGTTGGGATGCACCGGCCGCACGTCTTCGTATTCCAGCGTGAGCAGGGTTTGCTGCTTGTCGTTGGTCACTTTCCACTGGATGAACGGCAGCAGGTCGTATTCGCGGGCGTTGCGGCGCACCACGTCGCGGTAGGCGGGCTTCACCACCAGGCGGCCCGTTGCGTCGGCCACGCCCCACTTGCCGTTTTGCTTCACGCTGGCGAGTTCGCCGTCGAAATCCTTGATTTCGTCGTGCTTGCCGCCGAACAACGGCCGCCCCGACAAGTCGAACGCCTCCCAGCGGGCCGACTGGTCTTTGCCGATGAACACGCGGAAGTCGTATTGCCGGATGGCCGAGAAGTTGAACGGAACCAAAACCTTGCCCGTGGGGTCAATCACGCCGAACCGCACGTGGTTGTTGCCGTTTTTGTCGGGAGCGTTTTCGGTGCCCGCGATGAAAGCCCGGTGGTTGGGTTCGGGCGAGAAGTGCTGGTACTGCGGCGCGGTGATTTCGTCGCCCCGCTCGCCGATGAGTCCGTGCAGCAAGTCGGTATCACGGCCGCGTAAAGCCGTGACGGCCACGCCGTTGCGAAACACGCTGATGTTGACGTAGGGCGTGCGGGTGAGCAACTTGCCCCGTGTGTTAATCAGGTGCCAGCCGCCTTTCCACACCACCCGCGCCGAGCCGTTGCCAAACGGAAAGGCTTGCTCGAACTGGGCCGGAATGACGTACTTGCCCTCGGCATCTTTGTAGCCGTACAGCCCGGACGGGTCTTTGGCCACGGTGGGCAGGTTGTCGGCCACTGCGGGCCACGCACCAACCAGAAACAGTGCGACAATGCGAAATACGAAGTACGGGCTACGGGGACTTACAGACACAATGTTTCCTCTTCTCTTTTGCACAAGTGCTGGGGTTCGACAAAAACTATATTCTATACGCAAAATTACGCCATTTTTGGGTACGGCTTGTGCGAAGTCGGCACGATTTCTCCGAAAACATACCAGCCAACGTGTGTTAACGAAAATTTTGCGAAAAAGTGTTACGGCTTGTGGTTTCGCAAACGGCGTTTTGGGCAAAAATTGACAAATCCCGCAACCGGCGGGAACGGCTAAACGCGAATTGTCTGAACCTTGATTGGCTTCGCCGAACTGACGTTTCGTAGGATTAAAAGATTAACCTGATTATTTTTCCAATCAAGGTAATCCTATAATCCTACGAAACGTCAGTTCGGCGAAGCCAATCAAGGAGAATCCGGACAATTTCATTTTCGTGCTTTTCGTAGGAGAATCGCGAAAAAGGACTAATTTTCGGCATCTTTTCCACTTAACCTAAACTGGTTTCAACTATGAAACGAATCGTATTTGCCGCTCTGGCGGCGGCGTTGCTCACTATCGGCGGCCCGGTGTCGGCCCAAAGCAAATCCAAAAAAGGCGCGGCCAAGAAAAGTACTTCCGCCGTGACCGAAACGGCCAAGCCCGAAGTCCCGAAGACTGAAGCTACGTGGGAGCCTACAACGTCACCGGCACCAGCGACTTCAGCCAAGCCATCATCACCTTCGAGAACGGCAAGCTCTACGGCCGCGCCGATGTGCAGCCCGATGCCGCCCCGCTCGCACCCACCGCCACGCCCGACGTTTTCAACATCTACAGTCCGCAAGGCTCGCTTGACATCACGTTCCTGCGCGACGAGAACAAGAAAGTGACCGGCCTCAAGTTCTTCCTGAACGGAACCGAAATAAGAGGAGAAA
>JALOMD010000615.1 GCA_025455595.1 Cytophagales bacterium
GCAGGCACGCCGTCTTTGCGGCGAATCACGAAGTCGCCCATGAGAGCCGCCACGTTGCACGTTTCGTCCTTCCGCCGAATATCATTCGGCGTTACTTGTGCATTTTCGGGCACGCGGATGCGCCACGCCACGTCCGGCGCGTCGAGCGGCAGGTTGCGGTGGCGGCAGGTGCCAGGATACCGGCCGTTTGGGGCATTTTTGAGGATTTTTGCCCGCGAGCAGTCGCAGGCATAGACCAAATCGGTTTCGGCGCGGAGGCGATGCAGCAAGTCGCGGTACAAGCCGATCCGGTGCGTCTGCGAGAACCGTTCCGTGAATTCATCCGGGTTGCGCGGGCCTTCGTCCCAGTCCAGTCCCAGCCAGTGCAGCGTGTCGAACACATCGGCGATGTAGGCAGGCCGCACCCGGTCGCTGTCCAAGTCGTCAATGCGCAGCAACAGCGAGCCGTTGGCCTTGCGAGCCAACAGCCACGTCAGCACGAACGAAAACGCATTGGGCGGGTTTTCGTTATTCGATGCTTCGATGCTTCGTGCGTCGCAGTGTTCATTTTGTGTCCATCGATGCTAATCGTTATTTACAGACGAAAGCCTTGGAGAAAAACTTAGCAGACTTCCTCGTTTTAAGACTTTTTCGCCTAAAACGCTTCCCGAAGCATCGAAGAACGAAGCATCGTCAAACGTTGAATTGCGTCATCGTTTGCGACAGGCCGACGGTGGCGAACGAATAAACGGCATCGCAGGCCCGGCCGATGTGCAGCGGCAGTTCGGCGAATTCATCTTTGGTAAAGTTGCTCAACACGTAGTCCACCTGCTTGCCTTTGGAGAAATTGCTGCCAATGCCGAAGCGCAACCGGGCGTACTCCTGCGTTTGCAACGTGGCCTCGATGTCGCGGAAGCCGTTGTGCCCGCCGTGGCTGCCCTTGGGCCGAACGCGGATTTTGCCGTAGTCCAACGCCAGGTCGTCGGCAACCACGAGCAGGTTTTCGAGCGGAATTTTTTCGTCTTTGAGCCAGTAGTTCACCGCCTTGCCGCTCAGGTTCATGTACGTGGTGGGCTTTATCAGCACCAGCGTCTTGCCTTTGTAGCGGCCCTCGGCACGGTAGGCCAGCCGTTCCAGCTTGAATTCGGCCTGCATCTGGTCGGCCAATTGGTCGAGCACCAAAAATCCGATGTTATGGCGGGTAAGTTCGTATTCGGGGCCGATGTTGCCCAGCCCGGCAATGAGAAATTTCATGAAAAGTGGTCAGTGGTCAGTGAAAACAACAACGGGAAAAAGTTTGCTTCAACCTTGGCAGAAGCACGCCTGCTCCAACTAATTCTGTTTTTTCTGCAAATCCTGACTTTGACAGTAGGCGTTTTGGGCAAAAATCTCTTAAAACGCCGCTTGTCAGAATCGGGACTGGCTTCGCATAGGGGCGGGGCTTTCCTTGCCCTTGTCAGCAACAGGCAATGCAAGTCTGCTCCACGCAATCCTGTTTTTTCTGCAAATCCTATAAATCCTGGTCCAAAATTAGCGGTTTCCGCTCACTTGTCGTTCTTCACTGCCCGCTTCTCTGCGTAGTATTCCGCCACCGCCTCCAACAACTGCGAGTGGCCGCTATCAAGCACGACGAGCCGGTGGTGCGGCACGCGTTTGAGCAGCCGAGTCATGTTTGCCTGTGTGATGATTTTGTCGTAGCGGCCCAGAAACATCGTCAGCGGAATGTGTCGGCGGTTGATTTCGTCCGCCATCCGTTCCATGTCGAAGGCGAAGTCGCGGAAGACCATCCAAGAGAAATACACGCGGTGGCGTTTCTCGCGGGTGTTCATCTGGCTTTCGGCAAACCGCAGCACGCCTTTGTCCACCAACCGCAGGCGGCGCATCAGGCGGGCCAGTTGCTGGAACTCGCCCGGCCGCACCACCACGCGCCGGAACAAACGCCGTGTCCAAGACGGATAGGTGGCCAAGCTGTACCAAAAACTGGTCTTCACGCCGTCCGGGGCGATGAGAATCAGCTCGGTGACGCGTTCGGGGAAAGCCTCCAGCGTGGCCAGTGCAAACTTGCCGCCGAGGCTGAATCCTGCCAGTGCAAACACCCCGATGTTTTCTTGTGCCAAGAAACTTTCCATTCCTTGGCGCCACTGCGCCTTGGTGAGCGGCTGCTCGCGGTGGCTCCAGCGGCTATGTCCGTGGTAGAACAAATCGAACGTATAGACGGTGTAACGGTCGGCGAGTTGGGCCGCCAAGGATGCGAAATGCGCGTGGGTTTGCCCGAAGCCGTGAAAAGCCAGCAGGATTTCGCTGCCGGTTCCGGTGCGGGTGTAATGGAGTTGTGAGTTTTGAAAAACGAAATCAGGCACGGGGTTAATTCGGAATTATGAATTCAGAATTCAAAAAGCGTTTTGGGCGTTTCCGCCGGATGCGGGATTTGGCAATTTTTGCCTGAAACGCTTGTCTGTAGCGCATGCTTCAGCCTGCGCGAAATGTGAAGCATTTCTACGTGACGCAACCACAAGCCGCGTTGCCGTTTTGGGCGTTTTTTGCCCAAATCAAGAATCCCGCAACCGACGGAAACGCACGCCAGGTTTAGGAAGAGAGAACAAAGTTTTAAAAAGACTGTGGAGAGGCTTTGATTAACTCGTTCTCAACTTTGAATCTTGAGTTCGGAGTTGGCCTTTTTTTCAGCCATTTTGTCGCGGAGTTCGGCATAGACATCGGTGCAAACCCGCTCCAGATGCCCGGCCAGTTGGGCGACTTCGGCCAAGTTGCTTTCTTGGGCGGCGTAGGTTTCCAGTTGCCGCACCACCGACTCCAATTCAAAAATGCCGATAGTGGCCAGCGAAGCCTTCATTTTGTGCAACACGTACCGCATGTCGTTCCAGTGGGCGGTTTCGCAGGATTTTTTGAGTTTTTCGACAAATTGCGGCATCTGGCGCAGAAACAGCCGAAGCATATCGGTGATGAACTCTTGGTTATTGGCCGAGATTTCTTCCAAATACTGCAAATTGACGTATCCGCCGCCGCTGGCAGCGGTTTCTTCGGGTGCGTTGGTCGGCATGTCGTTCCAAGCGGGGGCGTTGGTAAACTTGAGTATCTTCAGGTGCAAATCACGCGGGTCAAAGGGCTTGGCTACGAAGTCGTTCATCCCCGCCTCGACGGTTTTGCGCCGCACATCGGTGGTGGCCGAGGCGGTCAGGGCCACGATGGGGATTTTCCGGGCGGGTGCGTCCAGGTTTTGCCGGATGTGCCGCGCCGTTTTGTAGCCGTCCATTTGCGGCATTTGCAAGTCCATCAGCACCAAGTCGAATTCCGCCGAACGCAGCTTTTCGATAGCCTCGATGCCATTCTCGGCAATCTGTAGGCGCATTCCCCATTTTTCCAGAAACTTTTTGACCACCAGTTGGTTCATCCGGTTGTCTTCCACCAAAAGAAT
>JALOMD010000033.1 GCA_025455595.1 Cytophagales bacterium
CCATTTTCATCCTAACCGAACATGAAATATCCGACTCGTACCGCCGCCTTGCTGATGCTCGAAGACGGCACTTTGTACCGGGGATTCGCCTTGGGTAAAATCGGCACCAGCGGCGGTGAATTATGCTTCAACACGGGCATGACCGGTTACCAAGAAATCTACACCGACCCGTCGTACTTCGGCCAAATTATTGTGAATACCAATTCGCACATTGGCAATTACGGCACGGTGGACGAGGAGCAGGAGTCGGCAGCGGTGACCATCAGCGGCATGGTTTGTAACGCTTTCTCCACCATTCACTCGCGCAACGTGGCTGATGCATCGTTGCAAAGCTACTTCGAGAAAGCGGGCCTTGTCGGTATTTACGGTGTTGATACGCGGCAGATTGTCCAGCACATCCGCAGCAAAGGTGCGATGAACGCTATCATTTCGTCAGAAATTGAAAGCGAGGCCGAATTGCGGGAGCAACTCCGCCAAGTGCCCGACATGAACGGGCTGGAGCTATCGTCGCAAGTGAGTACGAAACAGGCCTATTTTGTAGGTGACGAGTCTGCCAAGCACAAAGTGGCCGTACTTGACTTGGGTATCAAATCCAGTATTTTGAAGAACATGGCGGCGCGTGGCGTGTATTGCAAGGTGTTTCCGGCCAAGACTCCTTTCACTGAAATGGCCGCATGGAACCCAAACGGATATTTTATTTCAAACGGCCCCGGCGACCCGGCCGCCATGCCTTACGCGGTTGAAACCGTGAAGCAAGCGTTGGAAACCGAAAAACCGCTTTTCGGCATTTGTCTCGGCCACCAGATACTCGCACTGGCCAGCGGCATTGAAACGTACAAAATGCACCACGGACATCGGGGACTGAACCACCCAGTGAAGAACCTGCTCACCGGAAAGGGCGAAATCACGTCGCAAAACCACGGCTTTGCGGTGCGTGGCGACATGGTACGCGATTTCGACCACGTGGAAGTGACGCACATGAACCTGAACGACGACACCATAGAAGGTATCCGCCGCAAAGACAAACCGGCGTTTTCGGTGCAATACCACCCCGAGTCGTCACCCGGCCCGCACGATTCACGCTATTTGTTCGACGATTTCGTGAAAATGATGGATTGAGTTCAGAAGTCAGAACTCAGAGGTCAGAAATGATTTCGGATTTGGGAGGGCGGATTTCGGAAAAAAGTAGAACGGCGTTTTGGGCGAATTTTGCTTAAAAAGCCGGTTTGTCGTGGCATGACTGTGATATGCCTACCACGAACCGTCATGGCGAGTCATGCCACGGCTATCTTTCCTCGCCGAACCGAAAACTTTAGCACACGGCGTTTTAGGCAAAATTCGCCCAAAACGCCGTTCTGACTTCTGACCTCTTAACTCTGACCTGATTTTTTGACTCCCAAGCCCGGCTCACCGTTGATGGACATGAAGCCGTCGCGGAGGACGAAACCGCCGGAAACCACATCTTTCGCCAAATCGAGGCTGCCGTCAAGGTCGAGGTATTTGGTGTTCGGGCAGGCCAAAGCCGTATGCAAAGCCGCCGTGATGCTGACAATGCTTTCGTCGTTGCAGCCCCACATCAGGTCAATGTTGGCCTGGCGGGCAATGCTGGCGATTTCCAGTGCCTGCGTAATACCACCGCATTTCATCAACTTGATGTTGAAAATGCCGCAAGCCGCCGGAGGCTCGGCCAAGTGAAAGGCACTGAGCGGTGTAATCAACGACTCGTCCGCCGCGATGGGCAGCTTCATGCGGTCAGGCAGGCTTTTCATTTCCGCCACGGCATTTGCGGGCAGCGGCTGCTCAATCAGTTCTAAGTTCAGGCCGGCGGTTTTGAGATAAAAACGCCCCAAATCCTGAACGGTGTAGGCTTGGTTGGCATCCACCCGAACGGTCACCTTGTTGCCGAAGCGTTCCCGGAGCTTGACCAGACGTTCCACGTCTTCATCCAGCGAGCTGCCCAATTTCACTTTCAGCACCCGGAATCCGCGTTGCAAATACTCGTCGGCCTCGGCGAGTGTCTCGTCCACGTTTTTGATGCCAATGGTGACTGAGGTTGGCAACGAATGTATTTTTTGCCCCAAAAACGCGGCCAACGGCACGCCCAAATGTTTGGCAAACAAATCGTGCAGGGCCGTTTCCAACGCAATGCGTACACCCGGATTTTTCGGAAACCTTTCTTGAACCTCGCGGCAAAGCACGCCCAAGTGACGTGCGTCGCGGTAGAGCAACCAGTCGAGGTGCGGCGGCTGGAGTTCGCGCCACGTGTCGTCCAGCGACTCGCCTACTACGTACTTGCTCGGGTTGGCGGCACCGAGACCGTAAAGCCCGTTGTCCGCCACGATTTCAACGATGCAGTTCTCGACGGAAGTGACGGTTTTGTAGGCAATGCTGTAAGGACGGGTCAAAGCCAAGTCGGCTCGGTTTACATGGATGTGTTTGATTTTCATAGGAGAGGCTGTGTATAAGGTACGAAAAACCTTCATAGGGTTTTGAACCCTATGAAGGTTGTGTAAGCGTTTTAGGCAAAAAATGCCCAAAACGCCTTTTCTGTTCGATTGCCGGTTGTCAGGGCGTACAGCAAAACTGCGAAAGAATGCGGACAATAAAAAAGGACGGTGTCAAACCGTCCCTTGGTGGAATCCTTTGGCGAAAACCGGCAGGTTACCAAACCGAAATACCGATGGCGACCAATACGCCGAGTTTGCAGAGGTTCAAAACAGTTTTTGACATGGTCGTTGACTGGATGCTTGCCTCTTTATGACACCGAACCGCGAGAGGTAACCTTGCCTCGTTCGTCAAAATTGCGTTGGAGGCGGCTTGGTCACGTAAGTTTTACTGGACAAACCTGCTAATCCTCCCAGTTTCCGGGGCGGCGCACGGTCAGTTGGCTCAAGTTGATTTCCTCGTCTTCGTCTTCCAGATAGAAATTATGGTAGTCTTCCAGCGTGATGTTTTCGTTGCGGGTCGTCTTGCCTGTGTCAAAACTGTTGAGCAGCGTGGGCAGGAGTGTTAGATTGGTAATCATCGAAATCAGCATGGAAAGCGACATCAGGATGCCCAGCGACTTGGTGCCACCGAAACTCGAACCCACGAAAATGACGAAACCGACGAACAGGATAATCGAAGTGTAAATGATGCTCGGGCCGGTTTCCATCAGCGTTTGCGACACGGCATATTTCACGCGTAATTTTTTATAGAAAATCTCCTGCCGGTAATGCGCCAAGTAGTGGATGGAACTGTCCACGATAATGCCGAAAGAAATGCTGAAGATCAGCGAGGTGCTGGGCTTGAGGGCAATGTCCAAGAAACCCATCAGTCCGCCGGTGAGAATCAACGCGACGGCATTCGGAATGATGGAAATGACCACGATGCGCAGGTTCAGGAACAGCAGCCCGATCATGCACACAATGACCACAAAGGCCGTAACCAAGCTTGAAGCCAAGCTCTGGCTCAAGTAGTTGTTGCCTTTCGAGAACAGCACCGTGGTTCCGGTTACCCGCGCCTTCAGCGGCGTGCCGGCAAAACTCTTTTCGATGGCCGGATGGATCAAGTTGCGCAGCGTGGTGTCCACCGAGTAAGAGCCGAGGTCGGCTATTTTCATGGAAATGCGCACGTAACGGCCAGTGGAATCCACGAACGAATTCAGCAGGCGGTTGCTCATGTTGGCGGTATCACGGCGCGGCGTACCCGACATCATGTTCTTGAGGTAAAGCAGCACAAAACCCCGGTCAAGGCGGGTGGGCAGTCCGTAGAAATCGGGGTTGTTGTTGTAGTACGCCTGCCGGGCCGCTTTCACGAATTCAACCGGCGAAACCGGCTTGGTGATGTTGTGGTGCCCGGATATGGTGCTGGCGAACTCGTCAATTTTTTCCAAGTTCTTGAGTTTCAGTACGCCGCGTTTCTCACCCGTATCCACCACCACCTCCAGCGGCATGATGCCTTGGAAGTGCCGCTCAAAGAACCGCAGGTCCTGTACCACGTCGCTGTCTTCGGGCAAGTCGTCAACCATGTAGCTGATGGATTGCACGCGGTAAATGCCCCAAAGCGACACCAACACCGCCACGACCGTAATGCCGTAAATCCAGTTGGGATGCGAGTTGATGCGGCGGTCAATCCACGTCAGCACGCTTTGCATGGGCCGCGACTGCAAATAACGCAGCTTTTTGGCCGAAGGCGCGGGCATGTACGAGAAGAATACCGGAATGACAATCAGGCAAATGAAGAACGCGACGAATACGTTCAGCCCGGCCACCAGCCCGAATTCTTCCAAAATCGTCACGTCTGTAAAAAGCAAGCCCACAAAACCCGCCGCCGTGGTGGCATTGATGAGAAACGCCGCCAGCCCCAGTTTGGCAATGGTGCGGATCAGGGCACGGGCACGGTTGCCGTGGCGGGTGTATTCGAGGTGGTATTTGTTGAGCAGGTAAACGCACGTGGGCACCGTCATCACGATGATGATGGCTGGCAGCAGGGCGGTGAGCAGGTTGATTTTGTAGCCGAACAGGCCCATTGTGCCCACCGTCCAGACCAACACCACGCCGATGGCCAGCGTACAGCCGATGACCGCATCCCACGCCCGGAAGAAAGCGTAAATCGTCACGATGGTCACCAGCACCGAAAGCACCAGAAACATCTGCAACTCGCCGCGCACTTTCGTGGAAAGCACCGAACGCACGAACGGCACCCCGGCGTAGTGCAGTTTGATGCCCGTTTGCTTGCTGAACGCCTCGCCCGCCGCCATGATTTGGTTGGTCAGCGGCACCCGGTCGGGCGAATTCAACACGGCTTTGTCAATCGAAACCAGAATAACCGTGGCACCGGTTCGGGTGTTGATCACTTGGTCTTTGTAGAACTGCAACTGGGTCACAAAACGCAGCATGCTGTCAAGTTCGGCTTGCGACGACAACCCAGTGCGAAAAATCTTTTCGGGATACAGTCGCTTTTGCGCCGTGTCTTTGGCAAGGTATTGCAGGCGGGGCAGGGCAGTCACATTGGCAATGCCCGGCAATTCGGCAATTTGCTGCGTAAAGTGCTGAAAGCGACGGAAGTTGTCGAGCCGGTACGCCGCGCTGTCTTGCAAGCCGATGGCGATGATATTGGCATCCTCGCCAAACGTTTGCTTGAATTCCCGGAAATACACCATCTCCGGGTCGTTCACGGGCACCACCGCCGTGTAGTCGTAGCTCATTTCCAAGTGGCGCATTTGGTAGCCCACCAAAGCCGTGGCAACGGCCAGCAGAACAATGAGTGCAACCCGGTTCTTGATAATCAGTCGCGCAATGGCGGTCCACATCGCTGTGCAGCAAAAAATCTGACAATATTTGAAAGTAACAGAGGAAACACACCGACGAGGAGGGCGGCAGCTCACGTTGCTCTGGAAAACGGGGCAAATGTACGCATTCTGCGGGACAGTGGTAACCGGATTCTTGATGTCCGGTCTTGGCTACTGACAGCCGCAAAACTCGCGTTTTGGGCAATCCCGACTCGTCGGGACGCCAACGTGCGGGAAAAACCTTCATAGGGTTCGCAACCCTATGAAGGTTATACAGTCGGTTTAGCCGTTTTTTGCTCAAAACGCCTTTTTCATTTGTTACTCATGACTGAGCACTTAATTATCCGCACTTTGTTGCACGGAAGTCCGATTTGTCTATTAAATTTGCGCCACTTTGGTGTGTCAAAACCCACCGAGGCGAAGGCGGCGCAAGTTCTTCCGAACATCGGGCTGCTCGGCTGTTCAGGAATGAAAACTCAACCATTCAATACTATTCTCCATGCGTGACTTAAAAGTATTCGTCGGGGTGCTTGTTTTACTGTTTATGGCCTTCAAAGGCACCCAATGCGGCTCCCGATACAACACCATTGTACAAAAAGACCCGCGCGCAGGCGACACCTACGTGTACGGTGAAATTGACGGGCCTCCCAAACAACTGGCCAACAAATACGAAGCCGACTCGGTGCAAGACCGCAAGGCCAACGAAATCCGTGAGAAGTTCTTCGGCGGGGCAGGCCAAGCCGAATCCGGCAACTGACCCGTGACATAAAATGTGAAAAGGTGCGTTCCTGCACCTTTTTTTGTTTTTGGTGAAACTTTAGGCGAAGTTAGATTTTGTACCGAGCGTTTTGGGCAAAAAACACCCAAAACGCTTCTGTCAGAACCATGATTTGTCGGATTAGCGGATTACCTTGATTGAAAGGAAAGAAATCATGTCAATCCTGTAATCCTACGAAACGACGGTTCGGCGAAGCCAATCAAGGTTCTGGCAATAAAGCCGTTTTGGGCAAAAATCGCCCAAAACACCTTCGTCATTCGTACCTCGTAAATCGTACTTCAAAATGTCTTTCCAGAAGATAACCGAACACTTGGGCACTGAAGCAGAGCATCTGCTGAACCACACGTGCCGCACCATTCCGAAAGAAGACCTGCACCTGCCCGCTCCTGACTTCGTGGATCGGATTTTTGCACAGTCGAACCGCAGCCCGCAGGTGTTGCGCAGCTTGGCGCAACTGTTCGGCACCGGGCGGCTGGCCGGAACCGGCTACCTGTCCATCCTGCCCATAGACCAAGGCATCGAACACAGTGCCGGTGCCTCGTTTGCCAAGAACCCGGTGTATTTCGACCCAGAAAACATCGTGAAACTGGCCGTGGAAGGCGGCTGCAACGGCGTAGCCACTACGTTCGGCGTGCTGGGCATGATGTCGCGCAAGTATGCCCACAGGATTCCGTTCATCGTCAAAATCAACCACAACGAACTGCTCACCTACCCGAACAAGGCCGAGCAAATCCTGTTCGGCACCGTGCGCGACGCGTGGAATCTGGGGGCCGTGGCCGTGGGAGCCACCATTTATTTCGGCTCCGATGATGCCACCCGCGAGATTGTGGAAGTAGCCAAGGCGTTTGAAGAGGCGCATTCGCTGGGCATGGCTACGATTCTGTGGTGCTACACCCGCAACTCGGCGTTCAAAAAAGACGGCGTGGACTACCACGTGTCGGCCGACCTGACGGGCCAAGCCAACCACTTGGGCGTGACCATTCAAGCCGACATCATCAAGCAAAAACTGCCCGAAAACAACGGCGGCTACAAAGCCCTGAACACAGGCGGCAGCAGCTACGGCAAACTTGACGAACGGATTTACACGCAACTCACCAGCGACCACCCGATTGACTTGTGCCGCTACCAAGTGGCAAACTGCTACATGGGCCGCGCCGGGCTGATAAACTCCGGCGGTGCCTCGTCCGGGGCTTCCGACTTGGCCGAGGCCGTGACCACGGCGGTGGTGAACAAGCGGGCGGGCGGCATGGGTTTGATTTCGGGCCGCAAAGCCTTCCAACGCCCAATGGCCGAAGGCATCGCCTTGCTCAACGCCGTGCAAGACGTGTATTTGACGAAGGAAATTACGATTGCGTAGTTTCGTTTAACGTTTTCAGTTTACGGTTTTCAGTTTGCCGTTTTGGGCAAATTTCGCTCAAAACGGTTTGGTCAGAACTGTGATTTTAAAATGATTGATTTGATGGACATGAATTGTCTTTTTCATGCCAGTCACGAAAATCACATTAAAATCACAGTTCTGACAAAGCGTTTTAGGCAAAAAATGCTTAAAACGCACAAAACAGTCATGCAAGTATTTGATTATCAGTCGCTTATTTACTTTTTGCTTGCGGCTAACGACTAATGACTTACAACTAACTACTAACGACCCATGTCTTGGTTCATTCGCAAGGAGAAGGGCATCAACACGCCCACCGAGTTGAAGAAAGAAGCACCCGACGGCATTTGGTACAAATGCCCGAATTGCAAGAAAGTGATGCACACCCGTGAGCTGAAAAGCAACGCTTTCACGTGCATGCACTGTAACTACCACGAGAAAATAGGCTCTGCCGAGTATTTTGAGATACTTTTCGACAACAATGAGTTCGTGGAACTGGATGCCAACATCTCGTCCGGCGACCCGCTCCAATTCGTTGACACCAAGAAATACCCTGACCGGGTGGTGGCCTCACAGAAAAAAACCGGCCTGCGTGATGCCGTGCGCACCGCCCACGGACAGGTGAACGGGCAGGAAATCGTGGTCGGCTGCATGGATTTCGACTTTATCGGCGGCTCGATGGGTTCGGTGGTGGGGGAGAAGATAGCCCGTGCCATTGACTACGCCTTGCATCACAAGCTGCCGTTCCTGATGATTTCGCGGTCGGGTGGTGCCCGCATGATGGAGGCCGGCTATTCGCTGATGCAAATGGCGAAAACCTCGGCCAAACTGGCCCTGCTGCACGAGGCAGGCGTACCGTACATTTCGCTGCTCACCGACCCGACCACGGGCGGCGTGACGGCCTCGTTCGCCATGCTGGGCGACTTCAACATTGCCGAGCCGGGAGCCATGATCGGCTTCGCCGGGCCGCGCGTCATCCGCGAAACCATTGGCAAAGACCTGCCCAAGGGCTTCCAAAGTGCCGAGTTCGTGCTTGACCACGGTTTCTTGGATTTCATCGTTGACCGCAAGGAACTCAAGAACCGCGTTTCGCTGCTGCTGGAAATGCTCAAATAGACTTTAACCTACGGGCTTGTGAGTATGTGTTTTTTTTGCTGAATTGGTGCGGAATTACAATAAATCGTGTACTTTTGACACGTTATTCCGTTCATTTTTCGTTTGCTTTTGGCCTTGTTGCGCATTGAGTTGATTCAGAAGTCGCTTGGCCCGCTTTTTTGCCATAAAATTGCACGAGATTCTTAATTTCCTTTGCCTTCCGCAACCATTGACAAACTAACCTGTAGCGTTTGGTTTTTGACTTGGAATCGGTGACAGACTTCTATTTTTCTTTTGAATGGGTTATCAATCAATTCCTGACCATCAGCCAGCGATGGCCTCAAAGTTGACGCGTTTCTACTTGGTTGATGACGATGAATTGTTTCATCTGATTCACAACCGATTCATTCGGCAATACCTGCCCGATGCCGAAATCGTCAGTTTCGTGGACCCCCGCGAAGCACTGCAAGTAATCGGCGAAAAGGCCGAAGACCCGCAACCCACTGTGTTGCTGCTTGACGTGAACATGCCTTACCTGTCGGGATGGGAGTGGCTGGCCGCCTTTTCGCCGAAGGCCGGGCCGGCCTGCACAGTGCGCATCTACATTCTTTCCTCTTCCGACTCCCCCCAAGACCGAGACCGCCTGCGCGACTATCCGTTTGCACGCGGCTACTTGGTGAAGCCCCTCAGCAAAGATGCCCTTGAACGTATTTCTACGCTTTAAAAACCAGAAGTCGTAAGTGGTAGGTCTTAAGTGGTAAGTCGCCGGTGGCATCAAGCCATTCCACACCTGGCTTGGCTGTAGAAGCGTTTTGGCCGTTTTTTGCCTAAAACGCTTTTGCCTTTCCCACTCCTGCTCCTTATGCCATCGGTTTTTATAAATTCGCTTGTATTTTTTGTGGTTTTTTTACAATTTTATCGCGACACTCAAAAATGACCTGTTTTACACTGATCTTTTGAGAACCCTTACCGCCATATCGTTGCTGGTTTTGTTGCTCTACCACACGGGTCGCGTGTGGGTAGTGACGGCCCTTTTTGAGCAACGGTTTACCCACGCCACGCCCGCCACGGCGGGCGACGAATGGATGGTGGTAAAGCTGCCCCTGTCGTTGCCCTACACTACCACTTGGGAAAACACCGACAGCAAGGCGGGCCTGCTGCGCCACAACGACCAGTTCTATAACATCACCCGGCAGCACTACGCCAACGACACGCTGTACACGGTGATGAAAACCAACCAAAACGCCCGCGAACGATTCTTTGCCTTGGCCGACGAAATCAAGCAGCAAATGGATCGCCGCGATGCCGCCTCACCGGCCGCCGACCAAAATCCGCTGGCCAACTTGCTCAAGCTACTCGGCCAGTCGGCCAGTGTCTATTTGGGCTACGCCGAATGGCCGGGCCTTGCCCAACGGCTTTTTTGCCAACTTCCTTCGACCGGCGAGCCTTTCCCAATCCTTTCCCAGAGCCAAACCTACGGCTCAGTTATCGTCCCGCCGCCCGAAAAGGCGTAGGTGCTTGGTGGCAAGTCGTGCATAACCAAGAGCTGGTCTGATCTTTGGCTGCAGTCGCCCCAACCCAACGGGACGATTCGCTTCCAACGTGCTTCGCGCAACACCGTTTTAGGCGAAAATCGCCCAAAACGGATTGTTCGGACAGCCGTGCCGCCTCGTGTTTTAGGTGATTTTTGCCCAAAACGCCCTGTGCCTTTTCCGCATTCCGAATTGGAATGTGCCTTTTCCACATATTCAAGACTTTCGTTTATGAAAATATCCTTACCAACGGGCAAGGCCGTTTGGCTTGTCCTTTCGTTCCTGCTGGTCGGGCGGCTTGCGGCCCAAACCCCGACCGACGGCCTAATGATGTCGCGCGGCAACTTCTGTGCGGCTTTGGTGTACAACCACTCGCAATGGAACCAATATTGGGAAGGCACCAACTTCCGTGCAAATCCAAACTTGGGCACCGTAAGCATGCAGTCTGGCATGGCGATGGGAGCCTTGGGCATCACCGACAACCTGAACCTGATTGTGGCCCTGCCGTACGTGCAAACCCGCGCCAGTGCCAGCTACCTGCAAGGCCAGCGCGGTTTCCAAGACGCTTCGGTCTGGCTCAAGTACCGTTTCGCCAAGACCCAAGTAGTCGGCGGCACACTGAGTGCCTTCGTGACGGGCGGCGTTTCGACCCCGACGACGAATTACCTTGCCGATTACCTGCCCCTTAGCATCGGGTTGCGTAGCCAAACGGCGTCGAGTCGGTTGGTGCTCGATTACCTGTCGAAGCCCGGCTTTTACGTGACGGCCCAGGCCGGCTACACCCGGCGCGGCAACATCCGCATTGACCGCGACTCGTATTTGTACGAAAACCGCCTCTACTACACCAACGAGGTGCGCGTGCCCGACATGGCCGACGGCACCGTTCGCATCGGTTTTCGCAACAAACGCTTCCAGACCGACGTGTACTTGGAACGCTTCGCCGCGCTGAGTGGCGACGACATCCGCTACAACGACATGCCTTTCCCCACCAATGCCATGAAAGCAACCACCGTAGGCTGGTACGGACGGCTGAACATCAAGCAGTTGTCAATCATAGGCGGCGCAAGCCACGTGCTCAGTGGCCGCAACGTGGGCCAAAGCACGGGCTTCTCGGCGGGCGTGTTGTATGCCTTCCGGGTGTTCGGCCACGGCGAAAAATGCGCCAAGCCGGAAGAACCCCAAGATTGAAGTACGATTTACGAATTCAATTTTGAATGAACGAATGATAGAATGAACGAATAGGCGTTTTGGGCAAAATTAGACTTGACTACCCATGACTAAATACTTGAAACCGAACACACTGATTCTGAAAACAGCGGCGGTTGTGCTACTCTGGCTGAGCGGCTGCGACAAGTCGCTGGATGTGACGGACATACAGCCGCAGCCCTACGCCTCGGTGGATGCCAACGGCGGGCAGTGGAAAACCATCCTGCTGGTAAGCGGCGGCGAACTGTCGGTGCCTGCGCCGAAAGAAGTGACCTCGGCCGAATACCGCGCCGAACTCACGGCCTTGAAGCAAACGCGTGAGGCCGCCACCGCCGAACAACAGCAAGCCGTTCGGTACTGGGGTGCCGGGGCTGTGTTGCGCTGGAACGAAATCGCCCGCGAACTGGCCGCGCAGTACAACGTGCCGCCCAACAACAACCCCGACGGCACCTATCCCGTGCCCGATCCCACCA